>JADGAB010000100.1 GCA_015232245.1 Magnetococcales bacterium
CGGGAAGTCTTGTAACTGCGCAAGCCATACGACATGACAGGATTTCACCCTTAATGTTCCATGGAAGCCGAAGCTTGCGGCGCCTGCAGGCCCCGCCAGCCATCCAGCAGAATGCGCAACTGCTCGATCACCCGATTGATGAACTCCGCCTCGTGGGTGAGTCCGGCCTGGGTGAGACTGTCGAGCATGAAGCCGTAAAGATCGTTGAGCTGGGCCGGCACCTGCCCCCCCTGGGAGAAATCCAGGGTGCGCTGAAACTCCTCGATGATGCGACGGCCACGCTGCATCCAGTGTTTGAACTCGGCCACCCGTCCATCTTCGCAGGCGATGGCCGCCTGTTCCAGAAACTGAATGCTCCCTTCGTAGAGCTGGATCAACACCTCCAACTGGGAAGGGTTCTCCTCGTTCATGGGAGGGGGAAGTTCGGATTGGGGCGCGCTTTCCATGAGTTGCATTTCCACACTCGCTTTCCAGGTTTCACCGGTTGGGCGTGGGGCCGTGCTGACCCCTCTCTTTGTATAGGTTGTTTTCCGCCTGGTCAATTGCCGTTCAGTTTCTGGATGGAGCTGATCGCCGATGAACTGGAGCTGTTCATTTTGCTGATCATCTGTTCCAGATTGGAGAATTTCTTGGTCAGGCTCTCCCGCACCTGGTCCAGGCGGGAATTTTCCCGTTCAATGCTCTTGTCGAGGCGATCGATCCTGGCCTTCAGACCGTCCTTGCGACCGGTCACGGAACCACCGGTGCTGGAGGTCAGGCTCTTGATCAGATCGGTCATCCGGTAGGCCAACCCCTCGTTGAACGTATCCGAGGTGGAGGAGTGCTTCGAGGTGAACAACCGGGTGACGCTGTTGAAATCCGCGCTCAGGGCCTGATCCAACGAAGTGGAGTCAAAACTGATCTTGCCGGATTTCTGATCGGTGCGCAGTCCCATTTCCGCCAGGGTCGAGAACGGCGCCAGGGTGCCGGTGGAGGACTGGGTTTGGGTATTGAGCACGTTGCGCATCTGGGAGAGCACGCTGCGCGCCGTGGTATCCCCGGAAAGGGTGTCCCCCTTGTGCTGATAATAATAATCCACCACCGCGTTGTAGGCATCGACAAAGCCGTTCAGGATGGTCTTCAAGGAGGTGGTATCGTTGGCGATGGTGATATTCACGGGTGAACCCGTGGTATCCACCGCATCGGGAATCCCGTCCCCGTTGGTGTCCGTGACCGTGGTGCCGGAGGTGGTGGTTTTGAGATTCAGGGTGACGCCGGTCAGGGCCGTGGTGACCTGGTTGGAGGAACTGGTCACATTGATGCCATCGATCTTCAGGATGGCGTCCTGGGGCGAGCCATTGGGTTTGGTGAACGAGGTGGAATCGAAACTGGCCCCATCGGAGGTGGAAAAGGAGGTATTGCCATCGATGGCGATCCGGTCTCCGTTGTTGTAGGTGCCGCTGTCCTTGGCGGAGAGCACCAGACGGTACTGGGTGCCGTCATAGAGCACGCTGGCGCTGACACCGGCCTCCTGGCCGTAATCGATGTTGTTGATGGCCGAGGCCAGATCCTCCAGGGTTTTGTCCTGCAGGCTGGCGGAATCGAAGCCGGTGGTCTGGGTGGTCGCGGAGGTGCCGTAGGTGGTGCCGTTGTAGCTGAACGTGAAATTGGCGTTGGCCCCCAGGGTCGCGGTCTGGGAGGAGACCCCCGAGGTGGTGACCGTGGTATCGTAGGTGGCCAACTGGCCGACGGCTATGGAGTGGATGGCCGCCTGGGCCGAACTGTCCGCGGTGGCGACAATGCGATTATCATCCGAGGTGGAGACCGTATGGGGGGACCAGGCCGAGGCCGACTCCAGATCCTTGGCTTTGGTCTCCAGGGCGAGCATTTTGGTTTCCAGCTCGCCGATGGCGGTCTGCTGACCGGTAAAGAAGGTCTTGTCCCGCTCCATGGATTTCAGACGGGTCTTCTGCGCGTTGACCAGCTGGTCCACGATATCCGCAGGCAGGCCGCTGGCCATGCCCATGACGCTGAAAGTACCACTGGCCATGCTCTTCTCCTCCACTCAACAAAACGCGCCGCCGGATCAGGTCTGGCCGAACATCAATCCTCGCAACTCCCGGACCTTGTCGGCAACCGTCAACATTTCCTGATCGGTGAACCCCCGCACCGGACGGTGCGTATCGCGAAACGTCACGCGAAGCGACGGATCGCCCCACTGCTCCTCCACCCGGAACTGCATGGTGTTCAGGCCATCCAGAAGACGATTCGCCTCGCTCACCAGGGATTCCAGGAACAGATCATCGCCGAATTCTTCCAGTTCTTCCACGGAAGAGACCTCGCATACCGCAGATTCCGAGGCTTCGACCTTGTTGCTCTGCGCTGCAGTCATGAATCCATCCCTCTACCCGAAAAAACCGGTCCGCCCGATACAGTACTTTATCGGTCGGACCGGGCGGCAAGCTTACATAAAAATACGGATCTGACCGTTCAACCCCGTGATCCGGGGATCACGGGGGCGAAAAGATCGGTCAACCGCTATTTTCCGAGCAACTGCAGGGCAAGCTGGGGCTGTTGATTGGCCTGGGCCAACACTGCGGTACCGGCCTGCTGCAGAATGGCGTTCCGGGTCAGGGTGGCGGTTTCGTTGGCGATATCCGCGTCCATGATCCGCGAGCGGGCCGCCGACATGTTCTCCACCACATTGGAGAGGTTGGCGATGATCGCTTCGAAGCGGTTCTGGACCGCGCCCAGGTTGGCCCGGATGTCGGAAACGCTGTTCAACGCGCTGGTGATGGCGTTCAGGGTGTTGTTGGCACCGGAGACCGTGCTGATGGTCAATCCGGAAATCCCCAGGGCTGTCACCGTGGCCGCCTTGATGGAGACCGTGATGGTCTGACCCGCGTTGGCGCCAATCTGGAACTGCTGACCGCTGTTGTAGGTTCCATCCAGAATATTGGTGTTGTTGAACTGCACATGGGCGGCGATCCGGTTGACCTCGCTGAGCAGTTGGCTGACCTCTTTCTGCAGGTCATCCCGATCCTGAGCGGTATTGGTGCCATTGGCCGCCTCGACCGCCAGTTCGCGGATGCGCTGCAGGGCATTGCCGGTCTCCAGCAAAGCCCCTTCCGCCACCTGGGAGAGGGAGATGCCGTCATTGGCATTGCGCACCGCCTGATTGAGCCCCCGGATCTGGGAGGTCATGCGGTTGCTGATGGCCAATCCGGCTGCGTCATCCTTGGCGGAGTTGATCCGCAGACCGGATGACAGTCGGGCGAAGGTCTGTCCCAGGGCCCCGGTGGAGCGCTCCAGGTTGCGTTGGGCGTTGAGGGAAGCTACGTTGGTATTGATAAAAAGTGGCATGGCCTTAATCCTTCTTCTATCTGCAAGTATCGGTCAGGAAACCGCAACCATTGGTTTGACAGCTCTTTTTCCTCTCGTCTGTTCCCGGTAGGCGCCGCGCATCTCATACGGGATCAATGGCTGACGCGCCGAATACTCTTTGATAACCACTTGGCGTCCGCGACGATTCCGTACATTCACCACCACAGGTCCGGCCAGATTGGTCCGCATCTCCTCGGGTCTGCCATCCGGGATGGTCAGCAGGGAGAAAACTTCCATATCTTCCCCCTTGTCCAGACCGATGGCCGCAGTGTCCGCATCTTCAACCAGGAATTCCAACTCCGAAAAGAAGTCGAAAGGATTGATCACGATGAACGCGATTTCCGGTTCATCGACGGATTGCAGCCAAAAGAAGGAGGAGTCTTCCGAATAGGGAAACATGAGATAACGTTTGCTGTTCGGGAATCCCATCATGCCCTTCTCCAGGGTAATCAGTTCATCAGGCATGTACTTCAGGGTTCCAAACCTGGTCCCATGGATCTCCATCACACATACTCCTTCTTTTTAACCAACGACGACTGACAATCTCGACTGTCTAGATTAAAGCATCTTTTGTGCCAAAGCATTTATCGCATCCAAACCGCACTTTCCGGGCATTTCACCCTTCCCGGAGACCGGGCAGGCAAAAATTGCCCGTTTTCCCGTTCCAACCCATTCAACTCATTGTCAAAAAAATCCCACTTCATCCATCCGGTTTCCGACACCCGCCCCAATCTTGACACCCGCTCCCCTGCCCGCTCCGAGAATGCGGAGCGGGCAGAAAGAGGCGCGTTACGGGTTTTATCCTCTGAGCAGTTGCAGCGCCAACTGGGGCTGCTGGTTGGCCTGGGTCAGAATGGCGGTTCCGGCCTGCTGCATGATGGAAAGCTTGGTCAGGTTGGCGGTTTCCGCCGCGATGTCCGCGTCCATGATGCGGGAGCGGGCTGCGGAGACGTTCTCCACCACGTTGGAGAGATTGGCGATGTTGGCCGTGAAACGGTTCTCGATGGCCCCCAGCTCGGCCCGGGTCGAGGAGACCCGATCGATGGCCTGGGCGATGATCGCCAGCATCTGCCCGGCTGCCTTGGCACCGTTCAACGGCGGATTGGTGGCATTGGTGGTGGGCGGATCAAAGGGCAGGGTCGGATCCGTGGGCACCGAGGCGCCGGTGATGTCCACCAGAGGCACCGGGGGAAACTTGTTGGTTCCCGTGGTGTCGATGAGCCATTCCGGCACCACCACATGCTCGTTGGCCTTGGGCTTGGCACCGAACTTGGCGGCGTAGGAGACCGCGTAGTCACGGGAGTCGAGCACCCGGGCCATGTTGCCGGCAGCGGTTCCGGCCTGGGCCACGGTGGCCCCCAGCACCGAGGAGGCCTTGCCACCGGCGGCGATCACCTTGGCGTTGTCGATGGAGAGATTCTTGCCGGCATCGGCTTCCCGGGCGGCGGCGGCGGCGGTCTCGATGTCCGCCCCCTGGCTGATGGCAGCACGGAACGCATTGATCACCATCAAAATATTTCCGACCGGCACATCCTTGACACCCGCGGCGTTCACGGCCTTCTCCAGCACTTCCGTGGTGCTGGTGGAGGTGCTGATGGCATTGACCACCGCATCCTTGGTCGAGACCGCTTCGGCAGCACTCTTCGCCGAGGCCGCGGTACCGCCATTCTGGATGTTCTGGGCCGCGGCCACGGCAAGACGGGCCTCGTCCATGGACAAATTGCTGCCCGCGTCGGCGTTCACCGCTGCCCGGGCGATCTTGTCGGCGGAGTCGCCGTTGGCAATGCCGGTGGTGATGGCGGAAACCACGGACGCCTGATCATTGGCGTTGACCTTGGTGGCCCCGATGGCCGCCGTGGCGGCACCGGAAACGGTACCGTCGGAGGCGCCGATGGCCGTGGTCATGGCGGTGCGGGTGGAGCTGTCCGCCGCCTTGTAGGCTGCGGCGGCCACCACCTGGGCCTTGTCCAGAGAGAGACTGGAGTCGGCGTTGCGAATGGTCTGGGCCGCGGCGGCGTTGCGGGCATCCACCACGCTGGCGCCGGGACGGGAGGCGGCAATGGAGGCCGCGGCCACCACTTTGGCATTGTCCGCGGTGATGCCGGTGGTGGAGGAGGCCATGATGGTGGAGGCCACGGTCTCCACGGACTCGGTGCCGTTCAGGTTCAGATTGGTCAGGGCGGTCACCACCGCATTGTCCGCGCCACCGGCGGCAGTCACCGCCGCGGTGTAGACATCGGACTTGATGGTCGTGGAGGTGGTGGTCAACCCACCCACCGCGCTGGCAATGGCGTTGGTCCCGGCTGCAGCCGATTTGGCGGCGTTCAGGGCGGCGACATTGCCCTGGAAAGCCTTGATCATGTTCTCCGCAACCTTGGAGGGATCCGTGGTCCAGGGAGAGGGCTTGGAGTCATCCGCATTGGCGATGGCGTTGATGCCCACGGCCACGTTGGAGCTGAACAACTTGGAGTTGGCCAGGGGCGGATTCGGCGCCTTGATGGCCATACCCTTGATCTTGGTGTTGAAAATGCTCTCCGGAGCATTCGGATTGGCCAACTGGTTCTGGGCCAGCAAGGTGTTGGCGCGGGCATCGGCCAGATTCACCGTGACGGTCTGATCCTCCCGGGCACCCACCTGAAACACCAGCGGCTGAGTCTTGCCGTTGAGCATCGGCCAGTTGTTGAACTCGGTCTCCTGGGCCACCCGGTCGATTTCACCCAGCAGTTGACCGATCTCCTGTTGCAGGCTCGCCCGGTCGGCGTCGCTGTTGGTGGCGTTGGCCGCCTGCACCGCCAGTTCGTTCATGCGCTGCAGCATGTTGGAGTGTTCGGCCAGAGCCCCTTCCGCCACCTGGGAAACCGAAATGCCATCGTTGGCGTTGCGCACCGCCTGGGTCAGACCGCGGATCTGCGAGGTCATGCGATTGGAAATGGCCAGTCCCGCCGCGTCATCCCCCGCCGTGTTGATGCGCAACCCGGAGGAGAGACGGGCAAAGACCTTGTTCAACTCCCCGCTCGAACCCGTCATGTGGCGTTGCGTGGTCAACGAGGCGATATTGGTATTCATGTACAATGGCATTGTCGGGTTTCCTTCAGGTTCGATTCATTCAGAATTCCAGGGATGGTGTCAGCCAGCGGCGGCCATTTTCTGTGGGACGATCTTGTCCCGACGGAAACGGCGACGCGCTTCCTGCCGGCCAGCACGGCGATTCTCGGCCTCCCGCTCCTGCATGTAGGTCTGTCGGAGATCCTGCGGGATCAGCGACTGGCGGGGGGAATATTCCTTGATCAGAATCTGGCGACCCATGCGGTTGACCGTGTTGACCACCACCGGTCCGGCCAGATTGGTGCGCATCTCCTCGGGACGCCCTTCCGGGATGGTCACCAGGGAGAAGATTTCCACTTCGTCACCGTTGGGACAACCGATCGCGTCCGCGTCCGCGTCCTGAATCACGAACTCCATCTCCGCGAAGAAGTCGAACGGATTGATGACGATGAACGCGATCTCCGGCTCGTCCACCGACTGCAGCCAGAAAAACGAGGAGTCCTGCCCGTACGGGAAGAGGAGAAATCGTCTGCTCAACGGAAAACCAAGCAGCCCCTCGTTCAGGATGATCACCTCTTCCTCTTTGAACTCCAACACGCCGAACCGGGTTCCGTGAATCTCCATTGCCTTTGCCTCCACTCCCTGAATCTTATCGAATGAAATCTAATAAAGAGGTATTCATCACCTGCCGTTGGGTCGCGGTCATGACCTGCATGGCCTGGGAGGCCTGCTCCAGGTTCGACAGCACCGAGAACATATCCGCTTCCACGTTATCCGCGCGCACCTTGGTCAGGGAACTCTCGTCCGACTCCAGGGTGGCGGTCACGGCCTGCACCTGGGTATTGCGAATGCCCGTCACCCCCTGCAGATCCGAAACCTGGGCCCGCGCCTCCTGCACCCGATTCAATTGTAATGCCACTTCTTTCGGGTCAGCCCGCAATAATGCGCCCCGGAGGGCGGCCATGGCGCCGAGAATGTTGACTCCGCGTCCATAATCTCCCGTTCCTTCAAGGAGTTCGCTCCCGGTGACATTCCCCGGAAGAATCGATCCCTGCTGCACCCGGATGGGACGATCCTCGCCTCCCCCCTGATACTTGGGAATCACCTCGAAGTAATAGGAATCTCCGGTCTTGGGGGTGCCGGTCACGGTGAATTTGACACCCTGTCCCAGATCCAGTTGCCCATTGGCATCCAGAGCGGTCGCCGGTTGTTCCACCCCATTGACATTCGCCTGGTATTGATTGCTGGCCGCCAGATACGAAATCTTGACGCTCCAGGGCACATCCGTGGGGGTCTGGCCATCGGTCAAAGACGCGGTGAAACCGGTCCCGGCACTCGTCAAAGTCTTGCCATCCACACTTTTCACCTGCACCGTGGTGGCCATGAGATTCTTGTCGCTGAAAGGAGACCGCAGCTTGCCGCCGCCGAACAATGGCACCTCATCGAGTTCGGTGTTGGCGCTGGAGATCATGTCCTGATACCAGGCCATGGGTTTCTGCGCCGCCGCAGTCAAAATCGTGGGATTGCCCCCCACCATGCTCTCCCCGTACTGCAGCACCAGATCCTGGGCATCCAACAGGGCGTCATGCATTTGACTCATATGGCTGTCCGCCATGGTCAACCGTTCCGCAGCCGACTGGGTGGTTTTCTTCAGGCTCTGCACCCCGGAAAGATCCGAAGAGAAGACCATATGCCGGTAAATCCCGGAAGGATCATCCGATGGACGGTTGGTCCGGTTGCCGGAGACGCTCTGTTCCTGGACCTTCAGAATCTCCTGCTGCTGATTCTGCATCGCAAGAGCGCCGGTCTTGAACAGCATTGTGTTGGTCACGCGCATCATGAGTCTGAACTCCTCGCCTTAAGCCACCATTTGAATGATGGTCTGCATCAACTCGTCGGCCACGCCGACCATCTTGCTCGAAGCCTGAAAGGCCCGTTGGAACCGGATCAGATCCGTCAATTCCTCTTCCAGGGAGACCCCGGAGATGGAATCCCGCATGTCCGATATGAACGATTGGGCGGAATCCTGGGCTGTGAGGGACTCCTGGTCCTGACTGATGATCGCGCCCAGATCCCCCACCATGTTGGCGTAGTGGCTGGTCAAGGTGGCGTTGTTGCCGAACAGGGCGAACTTGGTGTTGCGCAGCGATCCCATGGCCAGAGCGCCCTGACTGTTGGCATCGTCGAAGGTGACCTTGGTGGGCGCGGTCAGATTATCCGCCTTGAGTTTCCCCACCCCCACCAGATCCGGATCCGCCAGCAGGGCGGGATTCACCGCCATGTCCCCGGCGCCGCGACCGCCCAGCAACGCGCCCACACCCAGGGCGGCCAGAAATCCGGTTCCGTCCACCACCACGCCGATGGAAGAGCCGGCATTCTCGGCGCTGATCTTCAATTTCTTGTCGGGGGTGATCTCCGCCTTCACCCCGTCGAGATCATCGATGGCCTTCTGGATCTGATTCAGGGTCATGGAGGTGGTGATCTCCACGCTGACCGGCTTGAGATTGTCCGCCGTCCCCGTGGCAAAGGTGATCGTTCCGGAAACCACCCGGTTGGCGTCCACCGGTCCCTTTTGATAGTTCGCGGAGGTGATGTCGGTCACCAGAGCGGACAAGGCGGTATCCAGATCATTGCCCACCGAGACCACGCCGGTCATGCCGGGGACCAGGGTCTTGCCCACAGCCTGGGAGTTGACCTTGTTGACCTGAAAACGGATCTCGTCGGCCAGGGTTTCCAGTTGGGTGAGAAACCCTTTCGGACCATTGATGATCTTGTCCCGCAGCTCCAGAAGCCCCCCCAACTGGCCTCCGGCAACCTTTTCCTGATCGAAATCCTTGTTGTCGATCTTGATGCCCTGAAACCCGGTCGCAGTCTGGGTGATGCTGCGCCCGAAGGTGGCGGAATAGACGGAATCGGCCAGCAGTTCCTGACCCTTGGAGGTCATCACCTGCACATCGCCGTTGTCCAGTTCCACGGTGCGGATGTCGATGATCTTGCCCAGTTCCAGCAACATTTTGCGGCGCTGATCCTTCAAATCCAGCGAAGGATTGGTGGCCTCGTTGCGCACGATGGTGTTGTTGATCTCCTGGATGGCTTTCAGACGGGAGTTCACATCCTGCAAAACCACACCGATCTCTTTGTCCATGGGCAGGGTGGTTTCGTTCAAGGATTGGCTCATCTGATTGAAATCCTTGGCAAGACTGTCCGCCTTGGAGACCATCTGATAACGAGCCACCGCATTGCCCGGATTGTCGGCCAGGGTATCGGCTGCGTCATAAAAGGCGTTCAGACCTTCGGAAAGACCGTTGCCGTCCATGTCATTGAAGACGTTTTCGATCAGTTTCATATATTTGTCCCGGGTCTGCAGACGTCCCAGCTCTCCGGTACCCAGTTCCAGACGACGATCCACCAACTGATCCAACTGCTGCTTGACATCGGCGATTTTCACACCCGTGCCGCCAGCGGCGGAGGAGTTGCCGGGAACAGAGACCAGATCCACGGTCTGACGGGAGTAACCAGGGGTGTTGGCATTGGTGATGTTGTGGGAAATGGTCTGCAGCGCCCCCTGAGAGGCGAAGATCCCCAGCTTGGATACATTCAACAGATTGCCGAGAGACATGATTCAAAACACTCCCATGAACGTGGATGTCAAACGCGATTTCTTGCAAACCGCTTTTTCACAGCCGCCAACTTGCCGTTGTCCACTATCGTGCAGGAGCTGTGCCAAACTTTATTGGCACAGCTCTTCGCCCGTTATCAAAACACGACAAGCTTTCGTTCATTTGATTGTTTTAATTGATAATTCACCAACGTAAGCCAATACGATTTTTCCTGTTTCCGCTCCCGGCGCGCAAAAAATTCCCCCCAATCCAGCCACTTGCCGGCAGCCCTTACCTTGCACCAAGGCAAAAGCGTCCCCTGGAGTGACGGAAAAATCCGGCAAATGTTTCCCCCGGGTGACTTTGCCGGTCGGGTCGTGTTAACGTTGCCTGATGATTGGATTCAAATGCGCGAATTAACGTAAATTTCGTGAAGGCCGCAAAAGTTTTGGCAAGGAGAGTGTCATGCAGTTTTCACCCCCGATGAACGTCGCGGTTCGCGCCGCGCGCAAGGCAGGGATTCTGGCCCGGGATTGGTTCGACCGCCGCCACGAACTGGAAGTGAAAGAGAAAGGGAAGAACGATCCGGTCACCTCGGCGGATCTGGCCGTGGAGGGGGAGATCCTTCATATACTGAAGAAGAGCTATCCTCAATATG
>JADGAB010000101.1 GCA_015232245.1 Magnetococcales bacterium
ATTCCCTTTTAAAAAGCGCGCCAAAGTCAAAAACAAAGTCCCAAGGGCTTCGCCCCTGGACCCCACCAGGGGGATAATCCCCCTGGACCCCTGTCAAGTAAAACTACGCATCCCGAAATGGTTGCGGTTTAAAATCCAATCCAGTTCCATCCTGGCTGCTTTCAGACCCCCCCGCCGACTCCTGCTACTCCACCCCCCTCTCCCGCCCGGGAGCCGGAGTCACCCGGGAGAAATCCACCGTGCCCACCTCGAATTTCTTCAAGCCATCAAACGGCCCCCGCAACTGAATCGGCAGGGTCAACCCCGCATACCGGTCCGCGTCCGTCACGCCCCCTTGCAGGACTGTCACCACATCTCCGTTCCACTGCCACTCCACCCGGCGCTTGACCAGATCCACCTGACCGCCTCCGCTGACCTTCAGGGCCGGACCACGCATTTCCAGCTCCTGACCGGTCACCACCCCGTCCCGCACCGTGGCCATGGCGGTCAACTGGGAGAAACGGGTCTCCTCTCCTCCGGTCTGGGCTGCGGGCCGCTGCCGGTTGAACACCGCATGGGCATTGCGAATCCGCCCCCCCACATCCACTCCGGTCACCACCCCGTCCAGCACCGACAGACGGATCTCGCCGCTCAAGGAACGGATCAACGCCTCCCAGTCCCTCCCCTGCCCCTTCAGTTGCACCACCCACTCTCCCACGCCGTCCAGACCATTCCAACCGACAAGATCCTGGAACATCGGTCCCAGATGCACCCCTTCGAGAGTCTGCACCAGACTCACCCGGGATTCGGCCTCCCGTTGATCCACCTCCACGAGGTTCGACACACTCCCCCCGTGGGTCTTCCAGGAGAGCGGATCCACCCGCATCACCCCCTCCCGGGTATGCATCTGCAGATTCAACCCGACCAGTTCCCCTTTTTCCAGTCCCACACGGCCAATCTGCACGGCACCATCGATCACCAGATCCGGACCGATCCACTCCGGCGGCCAGACCCCCAGGCCGGTTCCCGCCAGCAGGGGACGGAACCGCTCCGGCTCCAGAGAGTCCACCGACCCGTTGAACTGCACCTTTGGCCCGTGAAAATTATAAGAGAAAGAGCCGGTCAGATGGGTGTCATCCAGCCCGAGAGTCACCCGGGGCAGTTTCACCCCCTCGGCATCCCACACGAAATCCACCTCCGCTTCCGCCCCCGGACACGCCTTGACATCCGGACTGGAGGGAATGGTCCGTCCCAGGGCGATGAGCAGGGCGCGAAAATCGAACCGCCTGGCGCTCAGACTCCCCTCGATGCCGGACCACCAGCCCCGGGTGCGCACATCCCCCTGCAGATGGATCCCGGCGGGTCCGTCGATCTCCAGATTGTCCATGTAGAAGGTCCGCGCCCGGGGATCTCCGCTCACATCCGCGGCCAGACGGGCCTGCACACCGGCGGGAGGCAGGGTGTTGCCCTTGAGCAGCATGGTCACCACGCTTTTGGGAATGGCCAGACGCCCACTGGTCAGATCCATCTCCATCCGACCCTGCAGTCCCATTTGCAGCTCCCGCACCCCTTCCCCATCCGACCACAAGGTGGTGGCAAGCTCCATCCGGTTCCATTCCGCCTGCCGGGCGCGCCAGTCCATGGCCAGATCCGCGGTGAACCGGGCCTTGGCCTCCTTGATCGCCCCTCCCGGCAGAGCGGTTTTGACATTCACCTCCAGCCCGTCGAGCCAGACCCGTCCGGCGCTGGCTCCCCGCAACTGGTATTTGAGATCCGCCCGACCGTTCAGCCCGCGCCGCTCCTCCTTGAAATGAAATCCCGTGGTCACGGCCACCGGACGACCGGGATGGATCGGCCCGGTTTTCAGTTCCAGGTTGTCCACTCTGGCCGTCACATCGGCGGAGGCGTCCCGCCACAAAACCGTGGCCGAGGAGATCTCGACGCTCCCGGCTGACATGGCGAGCAGACGACCGATCAACGCTTCCACGCCGCCCCTGGGATCGGCGACCGGCGCGGTTTCCCGACTCTCCGCCGCCGGACTGTCCGGAGAGGCGATTTTTCGTCCCCCCTCCTGGAGCAGACCAGGCATCTCCTCCCAGTTGGTGCGGCCATCCCCGGCGCGTTGCAGACGCAAGATCAACCCTTTCATCTCGGCCCGGTCCACCTCCAGCCGACCGCTCAACAGGGGAATGAACTTCACCCCCATCACCAGGGTCTCCACTTTGGCCATGGGCTCCTCCCCGAATCCCGGGGCGTCCGCCAGAGAGAGATCCCGCAGGACCAATTCCAGACTGGGAAAAACCGCCAGCCCCAGATCCCCGGCAATGGTCAACTGCCGACCGGTCATCCCCTTGACCAGGGTGGCCAGGGGGGCCCGGTACTGATTCGGATGGATCATCCACGGCACCACCAGCAGCAGCACCAACAGGAGGATCAGAAATCCCAGCGTCCACTGAAGCCATTTTTTGAGCGTTCGATTCATGAGCCAATCCTGATCAGGATGCCTGCGACCTCTCCGCCAGACCCGCCAGGGTCTGACCCAATGCCAACTCCAGCGGCCATTCGGCCCGCAATCCCAAAAGCCGCGCGGCCCTCCCGGGATCCCCGGAGGAGGCGCGGATGTCGCCGGAACGGGCCGGTCCGTGCTCAATCCGCAGCTCCTGCCCGCCGAGTCTGGACAATAGCTGCGCCAGTTCCAGAATGGTGACGGCCCCTCCGGTACAGACATTGAAGATTTCCGCCCGTCCTGGAGCGGTCCGCTCCATGGCCCGCAACAGAAAGCGCACCACATCCCCCACATAGATGAAATCCCGGATCTGCCCGCCATCTCCGTGGATCAGGATGGGCAGGGAGTCCAGGATCCGTCTGGCAAAGATGGAGATCACCCCGGAATAGGGGGAGTCCGGATCCTGTCTGGGTCCGAAGACATTGAAGAAACGCAATCCCGTGCTGCCCACCCCATGGACCCCCGCCGCCACCCGGGCATGGAGTTCGGAACCGAGCTTGTCGGCTCCGTAGGCGGTCAGAGGCCGGGCCTCGGCGGTCTCTGCGACCGGCAGAGCCGGGTTGTCCCCGTAGACTGCCGCCGAGGAGGCGTAGACCACCGGAATGGGTCTGCCCTGGCGGCCCAGGCGGCGCGCCGCCTCGAAGACCCGGATGGAACCGGTCTGATTGACCTGATGACTCGGGATCCACTCCTCGTTGCAGCGGGAAACCGACGCGATGGCCGCCAGATGCCAGCAGCCATCCACCCCATCCATGGCCTGCTCCACCCGCTCCGACGAGACCACGTTGCCCAGGATGAGCTCCTGCCGGGCCGGAAGATTCTCCCGTTTGCCGGTGGAAAGATCATCCAGAATCCGCACCCGGTCCCCCCGTGCCAGCAGCGCGTCCGCCAGATGGGAACCGATGAAGCCACATCCGCCGGTAATCAGCCAGGTCGCCATGCACCCCTCCTCTTGACGCCCCGACCGACTACATGAACCGCAAACGCTTCACCGGTTCGCCCTTGACCAGATGCTCGTCAAAGATCTCCGCCACATCCCTGGGCTTGACCCCGCCGTACCATACCCCATCCGGATAGACCACCACCGTCGGACCCTTGTCACAAGGCCCCATGCAGAAGGTTCCGGTGATCATGATCTGCTCGAACAGGCCGCGTTTTTCCACCTCTCCGGCCAGCGCCTCGTAGACCGAAGCCGCACCCGCCGTACCGCAAGAGCCCCGGGGATGTCCTTCGGGCCGCTGATTCATACAGACAAACAGGTGATGCTTGAGTTTCATGATCCGGATCTCCCTTGTACGGAATTTTGGGGTGGCAGAAATTTTTGGGTTGATTTTGGGTGCCAAATCCCTGTAAGTCAATCGATGAGATTTTTTTGGCTTCGCTCCGACCCTGGAGAGCGAAATCGATCCTGGGGCAGGGAATGCACCTTGCTGTTCGGGAAAATTATGATATGCTAATGTACCAACTGATGGAAGCGGGAGAATGATCTGGCACAAACAAAGCCTGATTGCCAACCGTCCGACACTTTAAGAAGATCTGGAAGCACCATCACCACCTTCCAGGGGTCGACGACTGGCCAAGGGTTGAATGCATCCGTCTGCGAAACTTAATTATCGCACCCTTTCAACGCAACATGAGGAGAAGCAATCATGCCGAGTTTTGAACTGAACGGCCGTACCTACGAAACCGACGAGGACGGCTATCTGGCCAACCTGACCGACTGGAGCCAGGATGTCGCCGGCTATCTCGCCAAAACCGAGGGCGTGGAGATGTCCGATTCCCACTGGGAAGTGGTCAGCTTCCTTCGTGAATACTACGATGAGTACAAAATCGCTCCCATGATCCGCATCCTGACCAAGGCCATCGGCAAGAAACTGGGCAAGGAAAAGGGCAACACCAAATACCTCTATGACCTTTATCCGGGCGGACCGGCCAAACAGGCCTGCAAAATCGCCGGACTTCCCAAACCCACCGGGTGCGTGTGATCCCGCGGTTTCGGGTCTGCTCCTTGTGATCCATGCTGCCGTCCAGACTCTTGCCGAGTCTGGACGGGGTTGAAATGGTTGCCGACATCAACCGTGTCGGTAACCCATTTTCCCGCATCATCCCTTTTCTTGCTCTGGGGAAAGCCGGATGTTGACCTTCCTCGTTTATATTGTCCTGACCATTTTCCTGCTCGGGTTCCTAAGCCGGCTCTTTGTCTATGCCCGCTCTCCGGCCCCGCTCAAGATCGCCACCACTCCGGCGCCTGTCACCCGGCTGGGCGTGGCATGGAGACTGCTGACTGAACTCCTTTTCTTCAACAGTCTCTTCAAGGCCGACAAGCTCGCCTGGGCCGGTGGTCTGGCCTTTCATGGAGCCATGGCCGTGGTGCTGTTCCGGCATCTGCGCTATTTCATCGATCCCAT
Source organism: Magnetococcales bacterium (assembly GCA_015232245.1). Taxonomy (GTDB): domain Bacteria; phylum Pseudomonadota; class Magnetococcia; order Magnetococcales; family Magnetaquicoccaceae; genus Magnetaquiglobus. The sequence goes on from JADGAB010000101.1 coordinate 4,894, forward strand.
TCCGGCTTTCTTCGGCCCCTTGCAGATCATCGGCATCGTGGCCGGCATCGCCATGGCCGCGGCTCTGGGCTTTCTGCTGCTGCGCCGTCTGGTCTTCGAACGGGTGCGGTACATCTCCTCCCAGGCGGACTACGGCGTGCTGTTTCTGCTGTTGGCCATCGCCATGTCCGGTCTGCTCATGGATTTCGTGCTGCGTCCCAACATCGTGGCCATCAAAACCAATCTGATGAGCATGTGGAGCACCGTCACCGGTCTGCCCCCCCTCAACTCCGCCGGGGACGTGGTGTTTCTGCTCCATCTGTTGCTGGTGGCGGGGCTGCTGGTGATCTTTCCCTTCAGCAAGCTCATGCACGCCGGAGGTCTGTTCTTCAGCCCGACCCGCAATCAGGTGGACAATCCCAGGGAGAAGAAACACGTCAACCCCTGGGCGGAATCCTGATTTTTCTGCTCTTCGCGGACCATGGCAACCAGGGCGGGCATTTCCCCTCCACGGATCCCTGTGAGCTGATCGCAATTTTCTTCAAGGAGTTCTCGCGTGGCCGATTATCATGTTCCCCCGGTCGAGGATGACATCAAGACCCCCAGTCTGAAAATCGGGACCATGGCCCATCTGGCCCCTTATCCGGCCACGGCCAAACACATGGATCCCATGGGTTTTCCCGGGGAGAGGGTGGAGAACTGGCAGGAGAAGGGAATCGAGAAGCTCGGAGAACTGCTGAAGAAATACCGCTCTTTGCAGGTCTATCTGGACATCTGCGTCAAGTGCGGGGCCTGCACGGACAAATGCCACTACTACCTGGGCACCCAGGACGCCAACAACATGCCGGTGCAGCGCGCTGAACTGATGCGCAGCGTCTATCGCCGCTACTTCACTCCGGCGGGCAAGCTCTTTCCCAAACTGGTCAACGCCACGGATTTCGACGAAGAGACCCTCAACAAGTGGTTCACCTATTTTCATCAGTGTTCCCAGTGTCGGCGCTGTTCGGTCTTCTGTCCCTTCGGCATCGACACCGCCGAGATCACCATGGCGGCCCGGGAGATCATGAACGCCATCGGCGTGGGACATAAATACTCGGTGGAGATCATCGGCAAGGTGCATCAGCTTGGCAACAATCTGGGCATCCCGAAACCGGCTCTGAAAGGCACCCTGGAGTTTCTGGAAGAGGAGATTCTCGACTCCACCGGTCATGATGTGCGGCTGCCTCTGGATCAGGAAGGGGCGGACGTGCTGCTGGTGGCCCCTTCCGCGGATTTCTTCAGCGAGCCACACATCCAATCGCTGATGGGCTACGCCAAGGTGTTCCATCAGGCCGGCATCTCCTTCACCATCAGCTCCTACGCCTCCGAGGCGGCCAACTTCGGCATGTTCATCGGCTCTTATGACCAGCAGAAGAAGATCGCCAAACGGGTGGTGGATCAGGCCCGGGCCTTGAAGGTCAAGCGTCTGGTGGTGGGCGAGTGCGGTCATGCCTGGCGTGTGGCCTACGCCTTCTGGAACACCCTCAACGGACCTTTGGATTTTCTCGACCCCCGTTATCCGGCACCCCAGCATATCTGCGAATTCACCCATGATCTGCTCAAGCGCGGCGCGCTCACCCTGGACAAGGAAGCCAACGATCCATACCGGGTCACTTTCCACGACTCCTGCAACGTGGCCCGGGCCACCCGCATGGGTCCGAATCCCGGAGGACAGTTCGAGATTCCCCGGGAGCTGATCCGGGCCGTCTGCAATCACTACGTGGACATGGACGAGGAGACCGTCCGGGAGAAGACCTTCTGTTGCGGTGGCGGGGGTGGTCTGTTGACCGACGAGTTGATGGATCTGCGCATTCGCGGGGCGCAGCCTCGGGTGACGGCCCTCAAGCGGGTGATGGAATCGGACAAGGTGAATTTCATGGCGTTGATCTGCGCCATCTGCAAGGCCCAGTTCACCAAGGTGTTGCCCATGTACGGCATTCCCATGGAGATGGTGGGAGGGGTGCATCAGTTGGTGAGCAACGCCATTCAGTTGGGCGCGAACAAAGGCGTGGTGTAGTTATTTATAGGGGTCCAGGGGGATTATCCCCCTGGTGGGATCCAAGGGCAAAGCCCTTGGGACTTTGCTTTTGACTTTGGCGCGCCCGGCAGGCCGCGAAGCGGCGCCTTTCCGGCCCCGCGTCCCGCATTGCCGCCGGGTCTGAAAAGCAACATCCCGAAATGGATGCGGTTTGAACCAAAATCCAGAAAAATTTTATGTTTCAAAGTCAAAACCCTGGGGGAGGAATCCCCCAGACCCCCTCTTTATCTTTCACACGTTTCCAACCTTCAGACGAAAGCGAATTCCATGAATCGAAATGACGGGCGCCAACCCGACGAGATGCGGGCGGTCTCGATTACACGTCCCTTCAATCACCGGGCCGAAGGTTCCTGTCTGATCAGTTTTGGCCAGACCCGGGTGATCTGCACCGCCTCGGTGGAGGAGCAGCAACCCCGCTGGATGAAAAATCAGAACCGTGGCTGGGTCACTGCCGAATACGGCATGATTCCCCGCGCCACCCATGACCGCACCACCCGGGAGGCCAGTCAGGGCCGTCAGGGGGGACGCACTCTGGAGATCCAGCGTCTCATAGGGCGTTCATTGCGAGCGGTCACGGATCTGACCAAACTGGGCAAACGCACCATCTGGGTGGATTGCGACGTGGTGCAGGCGGATGGCGGCACCCGCACCGCATCGATCACCGGAGGATTCATCGCCTTCATGGATGCCTGCCGCTGGCTGGAAAAACAGGGCATGATCAAATCCCTGCCCATCACCGATTTCGTGGCCGCGGTCAGTTGTGGCATGGTCAAGGGATCCCCCCTGCTGGATCTCAACTACAAAGAAGATTCCGACTGTGAAACAGACATGAATTTTGTCATGACAGGCAGTGGCAAATTCATCGAGATTCAGGGCACCGCCGAGACCACGCCGTTTTCCTTGAACGACTTCAACGCCATGGCCACCCTGGCCAGCAAGGGGATTGGCGAGTTGATCGCCCTGCAGAGAAAAACCTTTCTGGGTGAGATGACCGTGTGACCCCGGCTCTGGATCTGCCTCTTTCCTTATACATTCACATTCCGTTCTGTCTGCGCAAATGTCCCTATTGTGATTTCCACTCCCTGGCCGGAAGGCCAGCGGAGGAGGAGTATTATGTTGTCCGGCTGCTGGCGGAGCTCCAGCACTGGCGATACTCTTTTCACGACGATCCCCGACCGTTGCAGAGTCTGTTTTTCGGGGGTGGGACCCCCTCGTTGCTCAAGGCCGCCTCCATTGCCACCATTCTGGAGGGGGTGGCCCAACTGTGGTCATTGACATCCGACTGTGAAATCACCCTGGAGGCCAATCCGGAGTCCTGCGACCAGGAAAAGATGACGGATTGGCGGAAGGCGGGGGTCAACCGGGTAAGTCTGGGGGTTCAGGCGTTGAGGGATGAGCGTTTGCAACTGCTGGGGCGTCCCCATGACCGGAACAGGGCGTTGCAGGTCATTGAGGCGCTGGTTCAGACGGGATTTCATCGTTTGAACGTGGATCTGATCTACGCCACCCCCGGACAGAGTGTGGAAGCGTGGCTGGGGGAGCTTGAGGAGGCGGTGCGCTGGGGGGTGGGGCATCTCTCCTGTTACGCTTTGACGCTGGAGTCGGGGACGCCGTTTCACGACCGGGTGGCGGCGGGTCGCTGGACCATGCCGAACGATGAGGAGGGGGCGCATTTTTTCGAGGCAACCCGCGCATATCTCGCCGGACAGGGTTTTCTTCCCTATGAGATCAGCAATTTCGCCCGTGCGGGGCATGAGTGTCGGCACAATAGCAACTATTGGGCATTCGGGGATTATCTGGGGGTGGGATCCGGGGCGCACGGCAAGTGGACCGGGGAGGATTGGGGCACGTTGCGCACGGAGAATCCCCGGGATCTGGCGGCCTACATGCTGGGAGACTTTGTCAATCCGGCGTCGGTGGGCGCGGAGGAGGCGGGATTGGAGTGTCTGATGATGGGGTTGCGCATGGCGCAGGGCATGGATCTGGAGCGATATGCACGGATTCGCGGTCGGAAGTGGGAGAATTCAGCCAGAGGGGCGGCATTGGTGCAGGGGGGGTTGTTGTCTGTGGAGGGGGGGCGTTTGCGGGTCACGCCGGCGGGTGTTTCCGTGCTGGATGCCATCCTGGAACAATTGAGTAAATAATTTTCAGGGGTCCAGGGGGATTATCCCCCTGGTGGGGTCCAGGAATGAGGCCCCTGGTGGGGTCCAGGGGCGAAGCCCTTGGGACTTTAAGCCTTTGGCCCGCTTTTCAAAAGGGAATTGCAAAGCAATTCCCGCGCGCGCCCAACAAAGCCGCGAAGCGGCACCTTTTCAGCCGTGCGTCTGCCGCCGGGTCTGAAAATCAACATCCCGAAATGGGTGCGGTTTAAAGTCAAAGGAAAAGTCAAAAGCAAGGTCAAAACCCTGGGGGAGGCATCCCCCAGACCCCCGCTTTTTCTTCAAGAATTCAACCGCCGCAGGCGCTTCTGAAACGCTCATAGGCGCGAATTTCATCATCCCGATCCTTGACCCGGCGCACCTGTCGCAAGGGATTGGCACTCTCCTGCAAATCGAACTGGACCACCCCATCCCATTCGAAGGTGGCGTTTCCCGCCAGCAGTCCCCCATGCTCTCCCCCCGGTTGGTTCCCCTTCAGGGCGGTACAGATCACCTCTCCTCCGGCATTGAACACCCGTATGGGACGCCCGAAGGGCAAAACCCCATCCAGACATGCGGCAAAGGTGGAGGCGGTCATGGCGGTTCCACAGGAGTGGGTCCAACCCACGCCCCGTTCGAAGGTGGCCACGAACAGGGAGTCCGGCCCCAGCACCCGACGCAGGCTCACGTTGACCCCATCGGGAAACAGGGGGTGATCGCCGTTGGCCAGCCGACCCACCCGCACCAGATCATCCTTGTCCACATCTCCATCCACCGGGGCGCTGAGGTGGGGATTGGGAGCGGACAACGCGGTGAAACGCCAGGTGGCGGAGAGGGATGGAATAATCTCGCCGATCACCTCCCTGCCTGGCCAGACCATGGGCAGGGTGCGGGGATCCAGGGAGATGGGACCGATTTCGGTTTCGCAGGCGCTCACACCGGGAAAGAAATCCTCCATCCGGCGCAGACGCAAAACCCCCTGCATCACCGCGATCCGCACCTCCTGTTGACCAGTCATCTCCAGGGTGAAGCGCCCCAGACAACGAATGCCGTTGCCGCACATGCGGGCCTCGGAGCCGTCGGCGTTGAAGATGCGCATGCGCGCGTCCGCCGTGGGGTCCGGCTGATGGAACAGCACGCCATCGGCACCGATGCCGGAGTCCCGATGACACAAAGCCACCACCAGGGCGCTGCGGGCAGGCTCCGAAAGGCCAAGAGGGGTGACGAACTCATCGATCAACAGAAAATCGTTGCCGGATCCGTGACATTTGATGAAGGGCAGTTCCATGAGCATAACCGTTCAGCAGGATTTTTGGATGCGTAGTTTTACTTATAGGGGTCCAGGGGGATTATCCCCCTGGTGGGATCCAAGGGCAAAGCCCTTGGGACTTTGCTTTTGGCGCGTTTTTCCTAAAACAATTCCCGCGCGCGCGTGCGGGCCGCGAAGCGGCGCCGTTGCTGCCGTGCGCCTCGCATTGCCGC
>JADGAB010000102.1 GCA_015232245.1 Magnetococcales bacterium
GGCGGCCTGGTGGGCGCGCAAGGGAATTGCTGCGCAATTCCCTTGTGCAAAGCGCGCCAAAGGCAAAGTCCCAAGGGCTTCGCCCCTGGACCCCACCAGGGGGATGATCCCCCTGGACCCCTATAAGTAAAACAACGCATCTCGTAATGAGAGCGATTTATTTAGAGATCGGCGAGGATGCAAGACGCGATGGAGCGATCCTGGCGGTTGAGTGATTTCGATTATCCGTTGCCTGCCGAACGGATCGCCCAGCGTCCGATCACCCCCCGGGACGGATCCCGGCTGCTGATCAGTCGGGAAGAGGGGATCACCGATGGCTGTTTTTCCGATCTGACCGGCTGGCTGGCCCCCGGGGATCTTTTGGTGCTCAACGATACCCGGGTGATTCCGGCCCGTCTGTTTGCGCGCAAATCCACCGGCGGACGGGTGGAGATCCTGTTGAGCCGTCCTTTGGATGCCCATGGCCTCTGGGAGGCGTTGATCGGCGGCAACAGGCCGGTGCGTGCGGGGAGCGAGCTGACCGTGGGGGAGGGATTCTCCGTCCGGGTCGAAGGGCGGGAGGCGGACCGCTTTCTGCTCCGGCTGACGGTGGCGGAAGGGAGTGTGGATGCGGCCCTGGAGCGGCATGGTCAACTCCCCTTGCCCCCCTACATCGTCGCCTCGGACGCTGCGGAGGATCGGGAACGGTATCAGACGGTGTTTGCCCGGCAGGCCGGCGCGGTGGCCGCCCCCACCGCCGGATTGCACTTCACCCCGGAGTTGCTGGCCGCTCTGGAGCGACAGGGGGTGCAAAGCGCCATGGCCACCCTGCATGTGGGATTGGGCACCTTTCAGCCGGTGCGCCAGGACGATCTTGCCGGACATGTGATGCATCGGGAGTTCTTCTCCATCTCTGCGGAGGTGGCCCGCCAGGTGAACGAGACCCGGCGTTCCGGGGGACGGGTGGTGGCGGTGGGCACCACCGTGACCCGTCTGCTGGAGTCCGCGGTAGGGGAGGATGGCCGAGTGGAGCCCCGCACCGGAGAGACCGGCCTGTTCATTCTGCCGGGATTCAAATTCCGGGTGGTGGATCGGATGATCACCAATTTTCATCTCCCCAAATCCACCCTGTTGATGCTGGTGGCCGCCTTCACCGGCAAAGAAAGACAGGAACGGGATTATGCCCACGCCGTGGCGCAAGGATACCGTTTCTACTCCTATGGAGATGCCAACCTGCTGTTTCCGCACCGGGAAGCCTTGTCGCCATGAGTGTCCGTTTCGCCTTCGAACTGCTGCATGCCGACCCCTCCGGCGCCCGGCGCGGTCGCGTCACCACCCCCCGGGGTCTGATCGAAACTCCGGCGTTCATGCCCGTGGGCACGGCGGCCACGGTCAAGGCCATGGACCCGGAGGATGTCCGCGCCACCGGTGCGGCGATCCTGCTGGCCAACACCTATCATCTGTTCTTGAGGCCGGGACATGAAACTGTGGCCCGACTGGGAGGGCTGCACGCCTTCATGCGCTGGGACGGGCCGATCCTCACCGACTCGGGGGGATATCAGGTGTTCAGCCTCTCCTCCCTGCGCAAGATCACCGAAGAAGGGGTGGCGTTCCGTTCCCATCTGGACGGTTCGGCCCGGTTCTTGAGTCCGGAGATCGCCATCCGGGTGCAGGAACGTCTGGACGCCGACATCCTGATGCAACTCGACGAATGCCCCCCTTATCCGGCGGAACGGGACTACCTGGCCCGTTCCATGGAACTCTCCCTGCGCTGGGGGGCGCGCTGCAAGTCCGCCCGCTTTGCCGACGGAGAGGATGGCCGCGCCCTGTTCGGCATCATGCAGGGGGGCATGGATCCGGATCTGCGCCGCGTTTCGGCGGCGGGACTGATCGATATCGGCTTCGACGGCTACGCCCTGGGAGGCTTGTCCGTGGGAGAACCCAAGCCGTTGATGGCCGAGGTGCTCTCCTATGCCCCGGCCCTGCTCCCCCGGGACAAGCCCCGTTATCTCATGGGGGTGGGCAAACCCGAGGATCTGGTCATGGCCGTGGGCCACGGGGTGGACATGTTCGATTGCGTTCTGCCCACCCGCAATGCCCGCAACGGTCAACTCTTCACCCGGCGCGGCGCGATCAACGTCAAGACCGCCCGGTTCCGGGAAGATCCTCTGCCCCCCGATCCCCAGTGCGGCTGCGCCACCTGCCGGCGCTTCTCCCTGGCCTATCTGCACCACCTGTTCCGCTCCCGGGAGATCCTTGGCTATCGGCTGATGACCATTCACAATCTGCACTATTATCAGGATCTCATGGCCGACATGCGCCAGGCCATCGCCCAGGACCGTTTCGCGGCCTTCCGTCAGGAGTTTCACGCCGCCAGGGACGGAGAACCGATGTGAAACTGAGTGCCAAACTGCTGCTGATCGCCTTGCTGGTGGCCGGGCTGTTCATCGGTTTTTCCGGCATCGTGCAGCGCTATGTGATCTATCCGAGCTTCGAGGAGCTGGATGACCAGGAGGCCCGGGAGAATGGTCAGCGCAGTGTCAGCGCCATGCAACGGGAGCTGCATCATCTGGGATTGATGGTCCGGGACTGGAGTTTCTGGGACGATACCTACCGCTTCATGGAAGAGAGAAACCCCGAATATTATACCAGCAATCTGACCCCGGAAGTCTTTGCCAATCTGCACGCGGATCTGCTTTTCTTTTATGATTCCGCCGGCGGTGTGGTGTGGGGCCACACCGTGGATCCGGAAAAAAAACTCCGTCCCTGGCCCGATTTTCCCGCCAGTCGTCCCGATCACCCCTTGCGGAAGCATGCGGATCTTGCCGCAGGCAATCTTGGGATCCTGCTCACTCCGCAGGGGCCCATGCTGGTGGCCGCGTTTCCGATTTTGACCAGTGATCGCCGGGGGCCGGCCCGGGGCACCCTCATCATGGGCCGGTTTCTGGAGGAGAATCTTCTCAAGACCCTGCGGGAACAGACCGGCGTGGTGTTTCATCTCTGGGAAGCGGGTCGGGAGCTGACAAGTCGGGAGGTGGACATCCGCGCCGAGCTGGCCCGTTTGCCGGTGGGTGCCCATCTGCTGCGGGTTGAGGGGGAGGTCAGTTACGACTATGCGTTGCTGCCGGATGTGGAGTCCCGGGCAGCCTTGCTGCTGCGTTCCGATACGAAAAGGGCCCATTCGGATCTCGGTGGCCAGGCCATCGTGACCGGCATGTTTTTTCAGTTCGGCTCTGCCATGCTCACGCTGGCGGTGATGATGATTTTTCTGAGAAAAGTGGTCATCGCCCCCATCCGCGCCCTGACCTGTGGGGTGAAACAGGGGGATCTCTCCCTGCTGGACGCCTTGCCCGATGTGGCTCCGCGGGATGAGATCGATATCCTGGGGCATTACAAGGTCGCCCTGGAAAAGGCGGTGGTGGAACGGACCCGGGATTTGCAAGAGGCCCGGGATGTGGCGGTGGGGGCGGCACGGGCCAAGGGGGAGTTTCTGGCCACCATGAGCCACGAGATCCGCACCCCCATGAATGTGATCATCGGCTACAGCGAGATCCTCGAAGAGCGGGCCGTGCTGAGCGCCGAGGAGCGGCAATATCTGGGAGCGATCAAGCATGCCGGGAACTCTTTGCTCTGTCTCATCAATGACATTCTGGATCTGGCCAAGGTGGAGTCGGGACGGCTGATGGTGGAGCGCGTTCCCTTTGGATTGCGGGAATTGATGGGTGCCTGTGTGGCGATGTTCTCCGGGGCAGCAAAGGTCAAAGGATTGGAATTGCATGGCTTTGTGGATGCGGGGATTCCGGATCGGCTGCTGGGGGACCAGGTGCGGGTGCGGCAGGTGTTGGTGAATCTGTTGGGCAACGCCGTCAAGTTCACCCCGAAAGGCCGGGTGAGCCTGCGGGTGCGGGAGGAGGTTCGTTCCGATCGGGTGGTGGTGTTGACCTGCGCGGTGGAGGATACCGGCATCGGGGTGCCGGAGGAGAAACTCCAGACCATCTTCGATGCCTTCACCCAGGCCGATTCCGGGGATACCCGGCGTTTCGGAGGCAGCGGCCTGGGTTTGGCGATTTGCGTCCGGCTGGCCGAGGCCATGGGCGGGGTGGTGTGGGCCGAAAGCCCGGGAGTGGGGCAGGGAAGCCGCTTTTATTGCACCTTGCCGTTTCTCATGGACCCGTCGGAACGGACCATCCCGTTGGTTGGAAGCGATCAGACCAGGGAGTGGTCGGTCCGGGTGGGTCAACCCGCTGGCCCGTTGTCGATTCTGGTGGTGGATGACGCCGAGGAGAACCGCATTCTTCTGCAAACGATTCTCACCCAGGCAGGCCATCGGGTGGTGTTGGCGGAAAATGGTCGGCTGGCCGTGGACAGGGTTTCCGGAGGAGAGAGGCCGGATCTGATCATCATGGACATTCAGATGCCGGTGATGGACGGTTACGAGGCCACCCGCGCCCTGCGGGCTTTGGAGATCGCCCGGGGGAGCAAACCTCTTCCCATCATCGCCTTCACCGCCCATGCCATGGCCGGGGAACGGGAACGATGCCTGGAGGCGGGGTGTGACCTGTTCTTGACCAAACCCATCAAAAAGGACCGTCTGCTGGGGGAGATTCATGGGTTGATGAGTCGTGGGCCAGGGTTGGGGAGATGTTGAGATGTCTTTGAAGGTCTTGATTGTATTCGAAGCTTCGTCGGATTCTTTCAAAAGTCAGTTTGTGAACGCCCTGCTTGAGAAAAAATCGTATACCGAGAAGATCTGGGAAGCACGTCTGGTCGATATCGGAGAAGACTGGCAGGATCGAATCAATGATTCTTTAGATGTTTGTGTAGCCGCTTTTCTGTTTGTGACGCCAGCCTTTCTGAAGACGGATTTTTTTGGCTCGACGGCGTGGAACCGGTTTCTTCAAAGAGTTGAAAAAAAAGAGGTTGCTGTCAGAGTTTTCAAAACATTTCCGTGTGAATTGCCATTGAAATTCTTGTCAGGATGTCAAATCATTCCGTCCAATGGTGCATGTCTGAATGATAAGTTCTATGGACCTGCTGATCTGTTTCTTGAGATCGCAGATTGGTTTGAGACGTTGGTAAGGGAAGTGGCGGAAAGTCATCCTTCCATGCGGTGGCAAAAAGCCCCGGTTCAGTTCCAGAAGATCCTTTTGAAGAATTTTCGCTGCTTTCCGGAATTGGAGATCCATCTGGATCGGTCACTGAATGTTTTTGTTGGCGACAACGGGGCCGGGAAGAGTGCCTTGCTGGAGGCCATCTCCCTGGCTCAGGATGCCATTGTCAGTTTTTTTCTCGATTCTCCCCTGCGGAAGATTTCTGCCTCGGATTTCAGAACGCTGTCCGATGGTACGTCGGCGCCAACGGCGACCGTCGAAGCGACAACCTTTCATGGTCTCTCCTGGTTCCGGTTCGAGCAGACCGAAGCCTCACGCGCACACCAGACCGGGGGCTTTGGCTTCAACCGTTTGTCGGATCTGCATGACCATTTGAGGGAGATCCGTGATACTGCGGAAATTCCTTTGATGGTTCAATATGGTATTCAAAGGGAGTCTTTCAATTTCAACTCCGGGAGTTCCGGAAGCCATGTGCCTGGCAATCGTTTTGAAGCCTTAAGGCAGGTCAATGGCGGCAGCATGGATTTCTCTTTGGCGCGGCAGTGGTTTTGTGAGCAGGAAGAAAGGGAGTTGCGTCTGCAACGCCAGAGGCGGGACTTCAATTTCACTTTGCCGGTGTTGGACGCAGTGCGCAAAGCCATGGAAAGCATGTTTCCGGATGTCACCAATCTGCATACCAAGGATCTTACAGGTGAGCTGTGGGTGGATCGGAAAACGTCGGGAGGGGTATCCATTCCGTTATCCTTCAATCAATTGAGTGATGGCTATCGCGGCATGCTGGCGCTGGTCATGGATCTGGCCAGACGCATGGTCCAGGGCAATCCCTATATGTCTGATCCCTTATCGTCCCATGCCGTGGTTTTGATCGATGAAGTCGATTTGCATCTGCATCCAAAATGGCAACAACATGTTCTGTTGGATCTGCGTCGGACGTTTCCCAATACTCAATTCATCGTGACCACCCACTCTCCCCAGGTGCTGACTACCGTTGAACCGCAACATATTCAGATCATCCGTTGGAGTGGAGAGCAGGTTGAGTTGTTGCATCCACGTTCCTCTGTTGGTGCGGAGAGCGGGAGGCTTCTGCAAGATATACAGGGGGTGGATCCCCGTCCTCCCGAAGTGGAATTTACCCGTTTATTAAAGGAATACCTGGACAGCGTTGCCCAGGGCCGAGGGCGTGAACCCGATGCCTTGGAGAAACGCAAGCGCCTGGATGATTGGGCCAGGGGTGAAGACCCGGCTCTGGTTCGGGCAGACATGGAATTGCGCAGACAGGAACTCTTTGGACGATGAAGCGGATTGAAAAGGGAGTGGAGCCGTCTGGTCTGGCCCTTTTTCGTGCCGGACAGCCTGATGCGACGTGGGATGAGTTCAAGCTGTATGATAAAGGTAATTGTTATCGGGCTCTTGTACAATATTTATACATGAAACAACAGGGATTGTGCGCCTACTGTGAGATCAATCTGGTGCTGGATCAACACGGGCGTCGGGATTATTCTGTCGATCATTTTCATCCGAAGTCGAAAGCGTCTGATGAAAGGAACTGGGCGTTGGACTATGAAAATTTATTTTTGAGTTGTCGTGGTGGAAGCGATACAATATGGGCCAATCAAGAGGATCAAGGACGTTACCTCAAACCAGTTAAAGAAAATTTGAGTTGTGATGCGAAGAAAGGCAACCAAATACTTGATAACAAGATTTTGAATCCGTTCGAGATGCCGGATCAGATCAGGCTTTTTGAGATGAATTTGCATGGAGAAGTGAAACCTCATCCGGAAAACTGTGTCCGTGCTGGTGTGGATGAAAAGAAGATTCAAGCAACCATAACAGAGCTTGGATTGGATTGTGAACGCTTGCGCAGAGCGAGAAAGGCAATGTGGGATTCTCTTTTTGACTTCATGTTGGCAGATAAGTCTTTCGGGGAAGATGCCATTCTGAAATGGATTCTTCCAGACAGCAGGCAGTGTCTTACACCGTTTCATTCCACATTGCGTGCATTTTTTGGTAAGAAGGGGGACGACTTGATTGCGTCCCATGGGATGTTTCCAATAGCGTCTTCATGTCAGGCAGGAATACCACCCCCATGAAAGGATTGCTGCTGCGACGTCGGTACTGGGTGGTACCGTTTTTGATCTGGACCGGGATCCTGGTGGCGTCGTATGTCTGGAACGTGGCCAATCTGGACCGGCAGGGCATGGAGATGGCCATCAACCGGGGACGGGTGGTGTTCCAGTACGTCGAGACGGTCCGGCATTGGAATGCCCAGCATGGCGGGGTCTACGTGCCCATGTCGGAGACCACCCCTCCCAATCCCTATCTGGATCCCCGCAATCGGGATCTGGTGTGCAACTCCGGCATTCATCTCACCCGCCTCAACCCCGCCTACATGACCCGGCAGATCGCCGAAGTGGCCATGAAGAACGGGGGCACCATCATGCATCTGACCAGCCTGAAACCCCTGCGACCGGAAAACGCTCCGGATCCCTGGGAACGGGAATCCCTGGTCTCCTTCGAGTCCGGCGCCCGGGAACGGCTCTCTTTGTTGGATGGAGATCCGGCCTTGTATCGTTTCATGGCCCCGTTGACCACCCGCGCCGCCTGTCTGGGCTGTCACGCCCATCAGGGGTACCGGGAGGGGGATGTCCGGGGAGGACTGAGCATCACCTTTCCGGCCACCGACATCCTGGATGCCATGCGGGACCAGAAACAGGTGGTCCTGATCTATCACGCCGTGGCCTGGCTGTTGTGGACCCTGCTCTCCCTGGTGCTGCTGACCCAGATGCGCGCCGCCATGCTGCGACTCCAGTCGGAAAACGAACACCAGGAGTCCCTGGTGGCGGCCCGTACCGCGGAACTGGTCTCCGAAATGCGCCATCGCCAGCACATGGGTGAACAGTTGCGCACCATCACCCAGGCGCTCCATGACGCCATTGTCTCGGTGAGCGCGGATGGCCGGATCGTCTTTTGGAATCGGGCCGCGGAGACCATCTTCGGCTATGCCCGGGATGAGGTGATCGGCCAGCCCATGACCTTTCTGGTGCCGGAGCGCTACCGCATTCCCCACGCCACGGGCATGAAGATGTTTCATTCCACGGGGGCCGACCTGTCGGCGGGTCGCACCTTCGAGGCGTTCGGGTGCCACAGAAACGGCGGTGAGATTCCGGTGGAGATCTCCGTCTCCTCCTGGACCGACGGAGATGACCAGCTCTTTTTTGCCGCCGTGCTGCGGGATGTCTCGGAGCGCAAACGGGCCGAGGACGCCTTGCGGAAAAGTCGGGAGAATCTGGCCAAGGCCCAGGAGTTGGCCCATCTGGGAAGTTGGGAGTGGGAGATCGCCCAGGATCGTCTGACCTGGACCGATGAGGTGTACCGGATTTTTGGCGCCCGGCCTGGCGAGTTCGTCGCCGATTACGGGACATTCGAGTCCATGATCCATTTGGAGGACCGGTTGCGGGTGCGGGATGCGGTGGCCAGGTCTCTGGAGGACGCGGAGATCCCCTATGTGGTGGAGCATCGCATTCTCCGTCCGGATGGCGCGGTACGGACGGTGGTCGAGGTGGGTGAGGTCCGGCATGATGTCACCGGGCGACCGGTCAGCATGGTGGGAACGGTCCAGGACATCACCGACCGCAAGCGGTTCGAGGAGGAGTTGCGCCGCGCCAAGGAGGAGGCGGAAGCCGGCAACCGGGCCAAAAGCGAATTTCTCGCGGTCATGAGCCATGAAATCCGCACCCCCATGAACGCCATCATCGGGTTTTCCGATCTGCTGGCCTCCAGCCGGCTGGACGCGGAGCAGCGGGAGTGGGTCAATGGGGTGCTCATTGCCAGTCAGGGCCTGGTGGGATTGATCAACGACATGCTGGAGTGGGCCTTGTCCCGGTCCGGCGAAGGGGGCGTGGAGAAAACCGATTTCCGGGTGGGCCGTCTGGTGGAGGATCTGGCCGCCGCTTCCCGGGTGCAGGCGAAACGCAAGGGTTTGCGTCTGCAGACCCGCATCGCCAACGATGTTCCGGATCGGGTGCAGGGGGATGAAAAGGCGTTGCGACTGGTGTTGCGCAATCTTTTGGGCAATGCGGTCAAGTTCACCGCCCAGGGGGAGATCGGTCTGGAGGTGGACGCGGGAGAGGAGTCGGAACAGGGTCGCATGGTCCGCTTCGCGGTGCGGGATGCGGGAATCGGCATTCCCCCGGACAAACAGGCGTTGATTTTTGCCCCGTTCACCCAGTTGGACTCTTCCCATTCCCGCAAATTTGGCGGTACCGGCCTGGGACTGGCCCTGTGCAGTCGGCTGGTGGAACGGGCCGGCGGACGGATCTGGGTGGAGAGCACCGTGGGTGTGGGAAGTGTTTTCTATTTCACCATGCCCCTGGAGGATCGTTCATCCCGGGAAGGGGAGCACCGGCCTGGAACGGAAACCCCGCCTCCCCAGAAGTCGTCCGGGGCGTTCGGGCCCAATATGCGTCTGCTGCTGGTGGAGGATGATCCCATCAACCGCAAGGTGATCAGCCTGATGCTGCGCAAGCTCGGCCTGGGGTACCAAAGCGCCGAGAACGGCATCGAGGCTTTGGAGAAACTCCATGCCATGCCGTTCGATCTGGTACTGATGGATTGTCAGATGCCGGTCATGGATGGCTTCACCGCCACCCGTCAATGGCGGGAGTGGGAGACGTCCAACCGTGCCCATCGCATTCCCATTGTGGCCGTGACCGCTTTCGCCCTGCAGGAGGACAAGGATCGCTGCCTGGCCGCCGGGATGGATGATTATCTGGCCAAGCCGTTGAACTTCATCGGCTTCGAGGCTACCCTGGCCCGCTGGCTGCTGGGTCGGGCCCAGGATATGCCGGTGGCCCTTCCGGGGGGCAGGTCGGGCGGACCGTCGGCCAATGAGGCGGAGTGTCTGGACGTGCGCGTCATGGAGCAGTTGCGGGAGGTTCTGGGGGAGGAGGCGGTACGGGAGGTGGTACGGGCTTTTCTGGATATTCTGCCGGAGCGTCTGGCCGCCATGCGGGAGGCTCTGGCCGGAGGGGATCCGGAGGGGGTGCATCTGGTGACTCATCCGTTGAAGAGTCCGTCACGTCAGTTGGGGGCCACCCGGTTCAGCGCCCTGGCCACGGAACTGGACACCTTGGTCCGTCAGGGATCCCTGAAAGGGGCCCAGGATCTGGCCGCGCGGTTGGAGGCGGAAGCCGCCCGGATCTCCATGGCTCTGGAGGCGGTCTGTCTGGGTTGAAGCGCACCCCCTTTCAAGGTGCGAACTTGTGAAAAAAAAGCGGGGGTCTGGGGGATTCCTCCCCCAGGGTTTTGCCGTTGACTTTTCTTTTGACTTTGGCGCGCTTTCACAAGAA
>JADGAB010000103.1 GCA_015232245.1 Magnetococcales bacterium
CTTGTTGGAGGAGAAATGGGGATCCGTGGCCACGATGCTGCCCACCGATTCCATCAGGGACTTGGTGGTGTTGAAGAAGTCGATCCTCTCCTCCTTGCCGCCCGGCAGGTCCATGGCAATGGAGAAGAAACGCCGACCATGCGTGACCGCTTCTGCCAGGGCATCCGGATATTTCTGCAGATCGAAGGTCTTGATGGTCACCGCCTTCTTGCCATCGTGCCCCGCCGCCGATTCCTCTGTTGTCGGGCCATGCGCCACGGGCGCGGGTTCAGGCTCGGGTTCAGGGGGTGGAGGCGCCGCCGGCTTGGGTGGAGGTGGTGCGGCCTTGGGCGCGCCACCGACACCACTGCTCTCCAGAATGGCCTGGATGGTGGCGATCTGTTCGCTGGCGTCCACCGCTTCACTGGCGGAAACGTCATGGATCATGGTCTGGAGCTTGTCCAGTCCGGACAACAGGCTGTCCGTGACCGCGGGCGAGATGGTCATGGATTTCTCCCTGACCTTGCCCAGCAGGTTCTCCATGGTGTGGCTCAGCTTGGTGATGCTGGAGAGCCCGAAGAATCCGGCAGAACCTTTGATCGAGTGGACACTGCGGAACAACCGGTTGATGATCTCCGGATCCGTGTTGTCACCTTGCTCTTCCAGGGTCAGAAGATCCGGCTCGATGGTCTCCAAATGCTCGGTGGCTTCCTGCACAAACATGCCTAAAAGTTCATCATCTTCCTCGGCCATGACGAAAAGTTCCCCTGAACGCGCGATGCTTGTTACGGGTTGTTACCAACCGTGTCGATCTGACACGGCGTTTATCAGTGTATCGGGATTCCAGCAGATAAATCAAGATGAACCATGGCCGCTTCGACCGGACTTGCGCCGGGCCGGTGCGAAAATGGATCGGAACGAAAATTTCTATATCATTTTTAGAATGTTTCGGCTACGATTAACGCGCTTTGAATGCATTTTTCCCATTTACGCTATGTTACAAATGGGGCGTGACCGCGCTTCCTCCGGAAAACACCCCGGTACGACGCGGCTCGCCAAGGGCCGCCGGGGGCGCGAAAAAAATTGCAGGCCGGATCGCTCCCCCCGGGCATGTTCACTGATACAAAACCTAAAAAGACGGGCCATCTGGTCTAACAGGGAGAGTTGCACTATGAACAAGTCGGTCGTTTCGGAATTCTTGCATGAACCTGCCGTGGATAACAACGATACCCATCTCTGGATGGCTGTCATGGACCGGGCGGTCCGTGATCTGGTGGCTTTGGAGCGTTATCGTCAGGATCCGGCTGTGATGGAAGATCCGGTCTTCCGCTATGATTACCGCACCTTGCGGAAATGGTTCCACTCCTCCTCCATGGAACCCGGTTCTTTCAACTGGATCTGCTCCCTGGTCAACATCGATCCAAAATGGGCCTTGAACCGTCTGGAAGACCGTCTGAAGGTCTGCCTGGCGCCGGCCTCCAGCAAGAAGCCCCCGGTGCGCGGCACTCCGGTCGTCATCTCGGAGGAAGAGGAGATCGACCTCACCGATATTGCCGCCGCCGCCTGATCCGTCGGCATTTCCGGGCAAGGCTTCCGGGTGTTCCTGACTCCTGGAAATTTCCGGAACGTCACATTTTCCGATACAGCCTCTGGACAGTGGACAAATCGAAAAGACCGGGCGGAGTGTGCCCGGTCTTTTTTGCGTCCAGCCAGTTTCTTAAAAAATCCCCTGCTTCCTGGGAGGAGCAAGCAAGAATGACCATGAAAACAGTTTCTCCGGACTCCTGGAAACGGGGAATGGATTTTCTCGGGGTGCGGCATGCGGTCATGGGAGGAGCCATGTCCTGGTTGTCCGAACGTCATCTGGTGGCCGCCATCTCCCGGGCCGGAGGTTTCGGGGTGCTGGCCACGGGCAGCATGCCGGTGGAGATGGCACGGGAAGAGGTGCGGGCCGTCCGTGCCATGACGGATCACCCCTTTGGCATCAATCTGATCGTCATGAATCCGGCCTTGCCGGATTTTGTCGCCATGGTCATCGAGGAGAAGGTGACTCATTGCGTGCTGGCCGGCGGTCTGCCGGCCCGGGAGACCGTGGAGACGCTGCGTGCCGCCGGGGTCAAAGTGATTCTGTTCGCCCCTTCGCTGGCGCTGGCCAAACGGCTGATCCAGCGTGGTGCCGACGCTCTGATCATCGAGGGACACGAGGCCGGAGGACATGTGGGACCGGTCTCCACCATGGTTTTGGTTCAGGAGATTCTGCCGTACATCCGGGATGTGCCGGTTTTTGTGGCTGGCGGAATCGCGGATGGTGCCGTGACCGCGACCATGGCCGCGTTGGGTGCGGCGGGGGTGCAGGTGGGTACCCGGTTTGTCTGTGCCCAGGAGTGCGTGGCCCACGCCAATTTCAAGCAGCGGTTCATCCAGGCCCAGGCCCGGGATGCGGTGGTGACGGTACAGTTCGACGCGGCCTTGCCGGTGATTCCGGTGCGGGCCCTGGCCAACAAGGGGACCGAACTGTTCAACCGGCTGCAACTGGATCTGGTGCGTCAGGTGCGGGAAGGCAGCAAGGCCCGGGCCGATGCCCAACTGGAACTGGAACATTTCTGGGCCGGCGCCCTGCGCCGCGCCGCCATCGACGGGGATGTGGAGCATGGCTCGGTGATGGCCGGACAGAGCGTGGGCATGGTCCGCTCCATCCAGCCGGCTGCCAGCATTATCGAGGAGTTGGTGGAGCGGCTGGCTTGACTTTGAACTTGAGAAAAAAAAGTGGGGGGTCCGGGGGAGTCCTCCCCCAGGGATTTGACCTTGACTTTTGCCTTTGCTTTTGGCGCGCTTTACAAAGCAATCTTTTCACGCAACGCGTGAAAAGATTTTGCGCGCCGTCTTGGGCCCGGCACTGGGCTTCGACTATTCTTCTTTATTGTTAGTGAAAGTTAACATAACTTTCTGATGCAATTTGACTCACAACAGATCGACCTGTAGATATTTATAAATAGCTTTATAAATTGTACAAGCGGTGATGTGTTTGAATTATTGTCCGCGAGCATCTATTATCTTGTGCTCAAGAATAGTCGCTACCCAGTGCCGGAACCGCCGGTGGATATTTTATTGTTGTCGGCCATTCTTTACCATATAGAATTGCACAATCTGCAGCAGCCCCCGATTCCCAAAGCCGTCGGATAGAGGCGCGCCTTTTCAAGAGGGCACGGTTTGCCTCCGGCCCGGCAAAACCCGCGCACGGCGGTCGGGCAGAAAATGCCTGGTGTGGAGCATCTTGCCTCCCGGAGGGGATGGCGGAAGGCGCAAGACAGGGGTGTGGCACACTTTTATATCATGGCATGCCGCTTGAATGCATCTGGGTTGGATTCTCTATTTTTCCAAGCCAAGCCCGATGCGGAGAGCCTTGCCATGACGCTTTTGAAAATGACCCTGCCCCAGGTGGAAAGCCGTCCTGCGGTGAGTGTGGATCGACCTTCGGTCACCAAATCCGCCGAGGAGGGTACCGCCCGGGTCTTCGAGGAGGCGTTGCAAAAGGCTGGCGCCATCAAGCAGTCCAAATCCCCGTCCCAGAGCACGGGGAAGCAAGAGAGTTCCACGACCACGGCGGACAAAAGCGCGACGACCAACGAACTGGAAAGCGGTTCTGTCGCCAAAGCCTCCGGGGAGGCGGCCAAGGCCGGAGATGTGGCCAAGGAGGCCCAGAACGCCAAAGATGCCAAGGATGCCCAGAACGCCCAGGAGGCGTCCCAGGAGTCCGTCACCGATGACCAGACCCAGGCCGCGGCGGTCCAGGAGGAGAAACCGGTCGCCGACCCGGCGGGCGCCAACCCCAAGAATCGACCCAACAACCGCAAGAAAGGGGATGAGGTGTGGCTGGCTCTGCCTCAGGCCATGATGGCGGTTGCCAATCTGACCTGTCAGGTTGCGCCGTCATCCGGACAACTTCCTGAAGGTGCACTGTCGGCCACAAGCGCCAATATCCCGTCGCTTTCGCCCCAGGGCGCGGTGCCTGGTCAGCCTTTTCCGGGTCTGCAACCGGGAGGGGCGCCCGTCGCCGGCGGATCGGTCCAGGAACTGGTGGTGCCCGCATCCCTGCCGCAAAAACTCGCCGAGGCCATGGGCGCCCGGGGCGCGGCCCGGGCCGAGAACACCCTTCCTCCCTCCCTGATCGCCGCGGATGACAAGAACGATTTCGCCTTCGCCATGCGTCTGGTTTCCGATGGCGCCAGCAGCGCCGCAACCAAGCCGGGCGTCCCCTCCCAGACCACCCTGACCGCCCAATCCCCCGCCTTTGGCGAGGATCTGGCCGATGAAGTGGGCCGGTTGCGGGTCATCTCCCGTCCCGGCTCCTCCGAACAGGTGCGCATCACCCTGCATCCCAAGGATATGGGCAGTCTGGACATGCGGCTGGTGGTGGATGAGGAACATCAGGTCCATCTGATGATCACCACGGACTCGGATGCGGCCCGGGATCTTCTGAACCGTCAAATGCCCCAACTGCGGGATGCCCTGGCCCGGCAGAACCTTGGCATGGGGGAGGTGACTGTCCACGTGAATGACGGCAGTGACGGTTTCCAGGCTTCGGAATGGGGATTCCAGGGTGGACAGGCGGAAAACGATAATCGCCGCGATGACCTGATCTGGCGAGGCGGACGAGGCATCGACAGCGGCTCCGGAGTCGAGGAGACCATGGCCGCGCCTCTTCCCGGCGTGTCGGGGGGAGGGTCGGGGTTGAGCCTGTTTGCCTGAGAGATGTGGCAATGTCTGCGGATTTGGCGTGAATCTTGAATGAAAAGGTTTCAGGTCGGTGATCGTCCAGCGAGAGCGGACCTTTGTGAGCATGAGTATTGACGACTGACAGGAGTACGATGCAATGACCACGACCGCGGCTTATGGCAGCATTCCCACGGTGGATACCTCTGCAACCAAGTTCGCCAGTTCCAGCAAAAGCGCGGCGGAGTTGCAAACCGATTTTCTGAAGCTTCTGACGGCCCAGTTGCAGTACCAGGACCCCATGGAGCCGGAGAAGAACACCGATTTCACCACGCAAATGGCCCAGTTCACCGGTTTGAGCGAGCAGCAGAAAAGCAATGAACTGCTGCAGAAGCTGATCACCTCCCAGAACGTCAACCAGATGAATCAGGCGGTCTCCTACATCGGCAAGGTGGCGGTGGTCTCCGGCGACGGCATGTCCATGAATGGCGGCGTCGGCAAGGTCCGTTTCGAAATGCCCCAGTCGGGTGCGGCCACCATCAGTCTGTTCGACGAGACCGGGCAGCAGGTCAAGAGCTACTCTCCGCAGAGTTTTGACGGCGGATCCCAGGAATTTGTGGTGCAGGATGCTGCCCTGGCGAATGGCAATTACAAGTTCGCCGTCAGCATGACCGGTGCGGATGGCAAGGCTGTGGCGGTTCCCACCCTGGAATCCGGCGTGGTGAAGGCCGTGATCAACGACTCCACTGGCGTGATCCTGGAAATGAACGGGCGCAAGGTCAATCTGGCCGACGTGCGCCAGGTCGAGCAGGGATGAGCCATTTTACACACTTTTGATTAGAGACTCGCTAAGTCCACACTCCACGGAGAGCATTCATGTCCATCATGCAAGCGATGTATTCCGGTTCCAGCGCCTTGATCAACTTCGGCGAGGCCATGACCGTGATCGGCAACAACCTGGCCAACGCCAACACCACGGGCTTCAAGGCGAGCACCTCCGCGTTCGAGGATGTGCTGATCCAGTCGGTGGGAACCACCGGGGCGGGGGGCCAGAAGCAGGTCGGCACGGGCGTGGGTCTGGCCGACATCACCCAGAACATGTCCCAGGGCGCGTTTGTCTCCACCTCCAATGTGACCGACCTCTCCATCGACGGCAAAGGGTTCTTCGAAGTGCGGGATCCGGCGCTGAGCGCGAAACTGGATACCGCGGGTCGTCCCATGGACATCTTCTATACCCGGGCCGGCTCCTTCAAGAAGGATGTGAAGGGGGATCTGGTGAACGCCAGCGGTCTGGTGCTCCAGGGGTGGGAGTTGGACGCGGATGGCAACCAGAAGGCCGGCGGGCTGTCGGGGATCAATCTTGCCGGGGCCAACAACGCCGATCCTCTGTCCACCAGCAAGGCGTCCATCGGGGTGAACCTGGACTCCAATACCGTGGCCAAGAGCGCGGAAACCGTCTACAGCCCCACGGATCCCACCACCTATGATTTTTCCACCTCGGTCCGGGTGTACGACTCCCGTGGCAAGGGGCACAACGTGGAGATCCAGTTTCGCAAGCAGAGCACCACGGACGACAATACCTGGGAGTGGCACGCGGTCACCGATGAAGCCGGTGATGGCACCCTCAAGGCCGTTGACCTGACCGCCGCCAATGTCAAGGCCGCTCCCACGGGCGCGGGTTACACGGCGGGTCAGTTGAAGTTCAACACCCTGGGCAAACTGGAGGCCGAAGGCTCCACCCCCTTGACCTTCCACTTCAGCGGCGCCGAACCCCAGGAGATTCTCTTCGACTTCGGCGACGCCCTGGGAGCCAAGGCGGACTCCACCAACGACTACTCCAAAGCGACCCTGGATCTGCTTTACGGCGCGGGCAAGCTGACGGATGACAAGAACAATACCGGCGGGGAAGGGTGCATTCAGGTCTCCAGCGGCTTCGCCACCCTGCGTCTGAGCCAGGATGGTTATCCTTCCGGTTTCCTCGACAAGCTGGCGGTCAATCAGGATGGCATCTTGAGCGGCTATTACACCAATGGTCAGACCAAGGCGCTCTATCAGGTCGCCCTGGTGGACTTCAACGACGAACTGGCCCTGGAACAGGCGGGATCCAATCTTTACAAGGAGACCGTCAACTCCGGACTGCCCCGGGTGGGAACCGCCCAGAGCGGTCGGTTGGGCGGCATTCTTTCCAACTCCCTGGAGCAGTCCAACGTGGACATGTCCGCCGAGTTCGTGCGCATGATCACCACCCAGCGCGGCTTCCAGGCCAACTCGCGCATCGTTTCGGTGACCGATGGCATGCTGGAGGAGCTGATCTCCCTGAAGCGTTGATGACCGGTTTTTTTGGACCAGTCAGGGAAAAGGCTTTGTGCATGGCGTCGCGGTTTGTTAACTTGAAAACCGATCCCAACACAATCGGTACGAAAAACAAAGGAAGGGTCTCATGGCGGACGAAGCGGAGCAGGAGTCAGGGGGTGGCAAGGGGGGGTTGATGAAACTCATTCTCCCGTTGGTTGCCTTGTTGTTGGGGGTTGGTGGCGGCTATTTCCTGGGCTCGTCCATGGGGCAGAAGCATACCGCCGAGGCCGAGAAACTCGAACCCACCCAGGAACAGAAATCCAAAAAGCCCGAAGAGATGGTCGGGGCCATGTTCAAGCTTGATCCTTTCGTGGTCAACCTGAACGAACCCAAAGGCAACCGCTATCTCAAGACCACCATCCAGTTGGAAATGGATGACGGTGGCAAGAAAGAGGCGGGCAAGGGAGATAAAAAAGAGGAAGCCGGTGGTCATGGGGCCGCTCCCAAGGATGGCGCTGCCGGCAAGTCGCCTCTGGAACAGGAACTGGAGCGTCGCAAACCCCAGTTGCAGGATGTGATCCTGGCGCTGCTGACCTCCAAGTCGTCCAAGGAGCTGCAGGCGTTGGAAGGGAAATTCCGCCTGCGTGAGGAGTTATTGGCCAGGATCAACGCGCTCCTGGTGAACGGTTCCATCACCCGGGTTTATTTTACGGAATTCGTCATTCAATAATCGGGCGAAAGCTTTCTTGAATCGGAACCGCGATGACTCAGATCCTTTCCTCTGAAGAGATTGACGCCCTGATGGCGGGGCTGGACGAGGGATCCCTCAATCTGGGAGAAGAGGACTCCCCCAAGTCCGAAAAAGAAGAAAAAAAGGTTACCTCCTTTTTCTTCGGACAGAAAACGGCCATCCGGGTCGGTGCTTTGCCCGGATTGGACCTGATCAACGAGCATCTGGCCTCGCAACTCTCCTTCAAGCTGACCCAGAAGGTGGGACGGGAAGTCCATGTGCAGCCCAAGTCCACGACCAATCAGATCTTTGGCCGGTTTCTCCACGGTCTGGATCCGCCGATCTTCATCAACATCTTAAGGGTCGAGCCCTC
This sequence comes from Magnetococcales bacterium, assembly GCA_015232245.1. Classification (GTDB taxonomy): domain Bacteria; phylum Pseudomonadota; class Magnetococcia; order Magnetococcales; family Magnetaquicoccaceae; genus Magnetaquiglobus. The sequence goes on from JADGAB010000103.1 coordinate 8,091, forward strand.
CCAGTCCATGAGCCTGCTGGCCATCGACGGCGAGGTGGTGTACCATATTCTGGAAGGGTTTTTTGGAGGGTCCGGGGATTCGGAACGGCCTTTCCGGAACTTCTCGCCCTTCGAGATGAAGGTCATCGACCGGATCATGGATGTGACCCGGGAACAGATCGAGCTGTCGTGGAAAAAACTCGACAACTCCTTCAAGCTGGTGCTGACCCGCTGGGAGAATCAACCACAGTTCGCCGCGGTCATGCCGCTGGACGAAACCGTATTTCTGATCTCCTTCGCGGTGGAGGTCGGTGATTCCGAAGGAACGCTGACCATCTGTTATCCTTCGGTCATCCTGGAGCTGTTCAAGCAACAGTTGAAAGTGGGGTTCCAGCAGAAGGATCTGGTGGAAGGCTCCACCGCCTGGATCGAAACCTTGTATCACCAGTTGGGTCTGGTGCAGCTGGAACTCTCTCCGGTGGTTTCCAGGGAGAGCATGTCCGTGCGGGAGATGTTGAATCTGCAGGTGGGCGATGTGCTCACCCTGACGCATGATCTCTCGGAGGAGATGGATGTGGAGGTGGAAGGTCAGGCCAAATACAAGGGTCTGGCCGGGATCGTGGATGGCAAGCGGGCGATCCGCATCACCCAGAAGCTGCCGCTCGACAAGTGACGCGCGCAAACGGTAAATTTGGACAACAGAGGTTGCTATGGACGATTCGGGTGCGTTGTTGGATCCCAACATTCTTCGGGAACTGGAGATGGGCGGCGAAAGGCCGGCCAGCAGTGGTGGCGGCATGGGGGTTTTAGGGGCCGATGGTCTGCCCAAGAACATGGAACTGCTCATGGATGTCCCGCTGGAGGTTTCGGTCCGCCTCGGCCAGGTGAAAATGCAGATCCGTGATCTGCTGAAACTCAACAAGGGGGCTTTGATCGAGTTGGGTCGGGAGGCGGATGATCCGCTGGAGATCCATGTGAACAATCGCCTGTTGGCCTATGGCGAGGTGGTGATGATCAAGGACAAGCTGGGCATCCGCATCACCGATATCGTCTCTTTGGCGGAACGGCTGGAGAATCTGCGCCGATGAGGCCGACGGGCGCGAGCCGTCCCGCGATCATGGCGGGCGTGATGTCCCTGGTGCTCTGCCTGGGGGTCTCCACCCTGTGGGCCGACAGTGGTCAACCCGTGGATCTGGCGGGTGAGGCGGCACGCGTGGCGGGTTATCTGCTGCTGCTCATGGCCTTGGGTGCCCTCGCCGTGCGGATCAGCCGGAAATACACCCCGGGCATCGGGGGAGGGGGTCCGATCCGCATCGAGGACGGACGCAACTTCTCGCCCGGCGTGGGGGTGCGACTGGTGCGGGTCGGTTCCCGGGTCTGGCTGTTGGGGGTCTCCCGGGATCGGGTCACGTTGCTGGCGGAAATGGCTCCCGAGGAGCTTGTCAACCTGAAGGATCAACCGGCGTGAAAGTCAAAGCCCTGATCCTGACTGTGGTGGCGGTGCTGGCCGGGTTGGGCTGGCTGGTCTGGCCCGAGCTGGTGGAGGCGGGCAGCGTGGCCTTGCCAGGCGTGAAGCTTTCCACCGGGGATGCCGCCGGTCGGGCCGATCCCGAGCAGGTGGGGGTGGGACTCCAGATCCTGGGGTTCATGACCCTCTTCTCGCTGGCTCCGGCCTTGTTGATCATGGTCACCTCTTTTACCCGGGTGATCGTGGTGATGTCCTTTGTCCGTCAGGCCATGGGACTCCAGGGACAGCCCCCCAACCAGGTGCTCATCTCCCTGGCGTTGTTCATCACCTTTTTCGTCATGGGGCCGGTCTTCGACCGGGTGAACCAGGACGCCATCCAGCCTTACATGGCCAAGTCCATTGGCGAGGAACAGGCTTTGGAGCGGGCCGTGGCGCCGATACGCGCCTTCATGTTGCGGCAGACCCGTTCCAAGGATCTGGAGCTGTTCATGCGTCTGTCCGGCATCAAGCAGGCTCCCAGTCCCGCCGAAACCCCGTTGCGTCTCATCGTTCCCGCCTTCATGATCTCCGAGCTCAAGACCGCCTTTCAGATCGGTTTCATGATTTATCTCCCCTTCCTGATCATCGACATGGTGGTGGCCAGCGTGGTCATGTCCATGGGTATGATGATGCTGCCTCCGTTGGTCATCTCCATGCCGGTCAAGTTGATTCTGTTCGTGCTGGTGGATGGCTGGGCGTTGGTGGTGGGTTCCCTGGTGCAATCTTTCAAGTAAACCGTTTTCGTTGCGGAATGCGTGGTTTTACATTCAGGGGTCCAGGGGGATTATCCCCCTGGTGGGGTCCAGGGGCGAAGCCCTTGGTGGGGTCCAGGGGCGAAGCCCT
>JADGAB010000104.1 GCA_015232245.1 Magnetococcales bacterium
CCCTACAAATAAAACTGCGTGTCCCGAAATGGTTGCGGTTTAGCGAAAGTGAATATGATTTGGTTGGACATAACAACTCGATTTCACTGATATTTTTTCTTGCAGAACATGTACCGTATTCATGCTTTAAATGGGAGGGTCAGTTAATGTTTGAGCAGGTTGTCCCAGTCAACAAAGATCGTCATGCTGGCAAAAAAGTGCGCATGAGTAATGATTTTAAATTTGCAGCCAATTTTCATATTGCTTATTTGACCACTCACGAATTTGTCCGCGCCGCTCCCATCTATCCGGTGCTCTTTTTGGAAGACAAGACCAACGATGATTTTCGCCCCGTGGCCTTGTTGGGGCTGGATGCTGGTGAAAACCTGTTTGTCGACAGTCAAGGCAACTGGGCTGCCCCCTACATTCCGGCCATCATTCGTCGTTATCCATTTGCCCTGAGCAAATCGGCTGAAGAAGATCGTTATATTGTTTGTGTGGACGAAGCCAGCAGCCTGCTGAGCGATACCGAAGGGGCGCCGATGTTTGATGAAGCAGGCAATCCGACCCAGGTGATCGAAAACGTCAAGCGCTACCTGGGTGAGTTGCAGATGATGGATCAGGTTACCCATGAGTTCAGCCGGTTTCTTGTGCATAACAATCTCCTGACCCCCATGAATATGCGCGTCAATGTTGCCAATCAGGTACGCAACATTACAGGGTGCTACGTGATCAATGAGGAGCGCCTGAATAACTTTACCGATCAAAAATTTCTTGAGCTGCGCCAGAAGGGCTATTTGTCCCCGATCTACGCCCATCTGATGTCACTGTTACAAATCGAGCACTTGGCCAGCCTTAAGAAACCAGCCGTTGCACCGGGCCCCAGGCCGGTGGATGAGCAGGTGATGCGGACCATTGCTGATGTGCCAGCCAGTGCAACCATCCAGTAAGGCCTGGTGGCCCATGGCGTAGAGTGTGCCGGGCTGGTCGTTGCCTGCCAAGCGACCAGGACTGAACTTTACATGATGGGGGGAGCCCCCCCTTCGCCCCCCATCAGTGGAACTTTCATGCAAGACTTCCACTGTAAAAAAGGTAGCAGAAATGGAGCATGCGCGTGACACTTATGAATGATAAAAACAAACCTGCCAGCAAATGCATGCTGCTTGCCGCGTCCGCGTTTGCACTCATGGTTGGCACTACCTTCATGAGTTGGGCTCAGGGCGTCACCGGTACTCATGCAACCGTTCCGAGAGTTGTGGTCTCGATGGGCCTCCAGGAGTTTATCGCCAAACTGCGCGCCAACAACAAAAACATTCTTTCCAAAAAGGGCGACGCCAATATTGCCGCCACCGGCATTGACCGTGCTGCAGGTGCTTTCCAGCCAATTGGCAACGCTTCCGTCGTTCGAGGCATGAGCCGGCAAAAAAACACATTTGAAGAAGAATTGACCCGGCAAGGTCTGGGCACTTATGAGCGTGAAGGAAATGATTTCAGCGTCGGTGTTACCCAACTCGTGGCCGCAACGGGTGCCAAGCTGGAAGGAAAGGTTTCTCTTTCTCGTTCCCTGACCAATACAGACCGTCTTGATCCCTTGCGACCGACGGACGCCTTCAACAACCGCAGTGGGGCGACGATCTCTCTCACCCAGCCTCTGGCCCGGGATGCGGGCAATGAAGTCACCGAGGCTCGACTCAATGTGGCACGTTTGGACACCACCGCTGCCAAATTTACCCAACGGGACACCGAAACCAACGTGGTGGCCGAGGCTGTTGTCGCTTATTACGAACTGGTGGCTGCCCAACAGCGCGTAACTGCCGAGGCGGAGAAAATCCGCACAGGCGAGAGACTTTTGAATGAGGCCCAGAATTTGCGCCGTATTGGGCGTTTGGCCGAATCAGATATATGGGAAGTGGAAAATTCATTGGCGCGTTACAAGTCAGCCCACAGCGAAGCTTTGCAAAATGAGCGGGAGCGGGGAAACCGACTGCGCACGATGCTCTTGCTGGATGACTCCGGTCAAGGAATTCGTGCCAGCGACGATTTGCCAACAGTCGAAAACAAAGCGGTTGATTTTGATGCCACTCTGCGGACCGCCCTGGAACGTCGTGATGATTTCCAGATGCGCAAGGTTCAGGTGGAGCGGGAAGGCATCCAACTGGCCTACTCCAAAAACCAGGCTTTGCCCCGCATCGATTTGGTTGGCAGTTACGGTCTGAACGGCCTGGAGTATACGACCAGCAGAGCCCTTGCGGCCAATCGCATGTCCGACTACCCGAGTTGGACCCTGGGTTTGCAAATCAGTGCTCCCCTGGGTACCAACCTTCAGGCCGAATCCGATCTGAAAGCAGCCCAGTTGCGTCGCGAAGATGCACTGTTAAACCTCAAAGCCGTTGAGGTACAAATTGCCAATGATCTCGACACCGCACTTGCCATGCGTACGAGTATGGTGGAGCGATGGAATTTGTGGCATCAGGTTCAGAAACGCGAAACCCGGCAACTCGCAGTAGAGCGGAGCAAGTTTGCCGAAGGTCGCAGCGACATGCGGGAAATTTTGCTGCGCGAAGAGCGCGTTGTCAATGTGGGTCTGTCTTTGCGGGAGCAGCAGGTTGGTTTTGCCCGCGCGCAAACTGTGTTTGAAGCCGCTCAAGGAACCCTGATGGATCGTTTCCGATGAATGGTTGTTGAGGTTCGAGCCACTTATGTCGTGTTCTTTTTTCCCTGTTGATGCCCGACACTCTTTGGTCATGGTTATGGTCCGTTTTGTGGTGCTGGGCGGTTTTATTTGTGTGGTCGCTTTTGGGGGGCGTGATGGGTTTGCCGCTTCAACGGTCCCCGATCAGGTCTCTGCCCCTGGTGTCACTCAGGCCTTGCGCGACATCAAACTGAGCATGACGGTGGTTGGCCGTATCGAGAACCTGTTGGTCAAGGAGGGGCATCGCGTACGCCAGGGTGATTTGTTGTTGCATCTGGATCGCAGACTCGAAGATCTTGAAGTGCAGCGACGCAAGTTGCTGTTGGCGGATACTGCACGACTCAATGATCTGCGCGAAAAGGAAAAAACCCTTAGCTCGCAGGTCAGATCTTTGCGGAATTTGAGTGGTTCGGGCGGAGTCTCTCGCAAACAATTGGAAGACGAAGAGATAGCTCTGGGTGCCATCATCTCCGAGCGAAAGTCACTGGAGATAGCCAAACTGCGGGAACAGGTCGAGTTGGACTCGGCGACTGAAGCATTTGAACGACGTCATCTGCGCTCGCCGATGGATGGGGTGGTTACCAAGGTGCTGTTACACGTCGGAGAGAGCGTGGCAGCCAACGAACCGGTCATGCATCTGGTGGATGTCAGTCGCGTACGTTTCATGGGCACGGTTCCGGCCCAGGTTGGGGCCGAACTGCGTGAGGATCGGAAAGTCACCATCAAGCTCGATCTCAATGACCAGAATGAGAAGCCCCTGGTGCGTCAGGCGGTCGTGGTGTTTGTCTCTCCCATCACCGATGCAGCCAGTGGTCTGGTTGAAGTGATCGCCGAATTCGACAACCCGGACGGGTCGGTAAAGCCCGGCATTTCCGGGCGCATGATGTTTTAAGGGGGTGGGTTGGACAAGGTAGCAGATCTCCTTGAAGAGACTTCATCTTCTGCGCAGACCGGTACTGTGTTGGCGGCTCTTGCGAGATTCGAAGGCGCTGCCGAGCTCTTCTGGTCATTGTACCTGCAGGCTGTGGGACAGGCACTGTCCGCGCGGCGAGTCTTGCTGCTCAGTTCGGCGGTGGGTCATCCATGGAGGGCTCGGCTCCAGTGGCCGGTGCAAGGTGGTGAACTGCCTGATGATCCAGACTGGACTTTGCGTTTGTTGGCAGGCAGCCAAGGCACCGCCGTATTTGTCGACCGGAATGTGGACAATCGATTCTCTTTGGCCATGCAACCGACAGGGGTATCCGGTGGCGAAGGCCAGGTGCTGGCGATTGTGGTTCTTGGGGTTGCTGCCGATGGATGGAATGAATCTGTTTTGAGTCAATGGGCTCTTCTGGCCTCAGCGATTCCTGTACAATATATGCAGCAATCCTTGGCGCGGGCACGCAGGTTGGACCGGGCTGCAACCGATGTGCCGACAATGCCGGATGTGGATGAAACCCGGTCGCAGGAGTCGTCCGATGTTCCCGCCATGGAGCAGGCCATGCGCCTGCATGACATCTTGCGTCTTGGCATCAAACTAAGCCAGGAGACGGCCTTCTTTCAGGCTGCCATGGTGTTGTGCAATGAGTTGGCCTTGCGCTACGAGTGTGAACGCGTCTCGTTGGGCTGGCTGACGGGTTCTTGTATCCGCCTGGCGGCCATGAGTCATGTCGAGCATTTCGATTCCAGTTCCACGGCGGTGAACTTGCTTGAAGCGGCATTGGAAGAGGCCATGGAGCAGGAATCTCTGCTGGTCTATCCTGCACCCTCTGATTCCCATGCCGTGCTGCGTGCCCACCAGGCCTATGCAGAGAGCCTGGGGCACTCCTGTCTGAATACCGTCCCTTTGGCGAGTGGTGAAAAGATTCATGCCGTGGTTTGCCTGGAACGGAAGAGTTCCGCCTTGGGCGAGGCCGATCTTTGGGAACTGGCTCTCTTGGGGGAGTCTGTTACGCCATGGCTGACAGAGTTGCGGGCGAAGGATCGATGGTTTTTGACCCGCTGGTGGGACGACATCCGTGGGCAGATCAAGGTGTTTGCTGGTCCGCGTCATGTGGCGTGGAAGGTCGCTGGCATCAGCACTCTACTGGTTGTGGCTTTGCTGTCGTTGGTGCCGTGGGCTTACCGGGTGGATGCGACCCTGAGCGTTCGCAGCCAGGGTCTTTTGTTCATGCCTGCGCCGTTCGATGGTTATCTGCGCCAGGTATATGTGGATATTGGCGATCAGGTGGAGGCAGGTGCGACCCTCGTGCAACTGGACACACGAGATTTGTTGATCGAAGAGTCGATGGCTGAAGCCGACCTGGTACGCTTTACCCGCGAGGCCGAGAAGGCCCAGGCTGGTCGACTCTTGGCTGAGATGCAAATTGCGCTGGCGCGCCAACATCAAGCGGCTGCCAAACTGGAATTGATTCGTTACCAATTGAAAAATGCGCAGGTCAAGGCGCCCTATGCAGGCGTGGTAATCGAGGGGGAACTCAAGAAAAATCTGGGAGCGCCCGTGCGCAAAGGTGATCTGCTGCTCAAACTGGCTCAGACGACTGAAACCTACCTCGAATTGGAGATAGATCAGGCCTATATCCACGAGGTGACTGTCGGTATGACGGGTGAATTCGCGCTGGTCGGACGTCCCGACGAGCGGTATCAAATCACCGTCGGTCGAATTGATCCGGCGGCCATTACCAAAGAGGGCAAGACGGTCTACTTGGCACGCGCCTCTGTCTTGGGAGAGCTTAAGCCTGGGTGGCGGCCCGGCATGGGTGGTTCGGCCAAGCTCGATGCCGGCAATCGCCCGATGATCTGGGTCATGACGCAACGCACGGTACGTTTCCTGCGCGAGTTTTTCTGGCTATGAATCTGGAAAATGCAGGCGGAAAGATTTTTAGCGACGCATGGCATCGGGTTGCTGGTGTGCATGTGCAGTTGCGCGCCAGCGTTGGTGCGCATCGTCAGCATTTCAGAGGCGAGCCATGGGTGATTTTGCGCGACAAGTTCAGCAACGATTGGTTTCGCATCTCACCGGACGCTTATGCCTTTTTGTGTCGCCTGGACAATGGGCGTTCGGTCGACGAGGCCTGGAACGAATCGCTGGCCGCCGATCCAAAACGGGCATTGACACAGGAAGAGGTAGTGCAACTTCTGGGCCAGTTGAATCTGTCGAACCTGTTGCAATATGACCGCAGCGATTCGGCGGCCAGTCTTTTTGAGCGCATGAGCAAGCGCAAAAAGAGCGAGACCAAGGCGCTCCTGATGGGATTTTTGTCGATCAAGATACCGTTGTACGATCCTGATCGCATGCTTGAAAAGGCCATGCCTCTGATCCGGCGAATTTATGGCCCCGTCGGTCTGGTGTTGTATCTGTTGCTGTTGTTGGCTGGTGGCAAGGCGTTGATGGAAGAGTCATCCCGTTTGTTTGAGCAAGGCTCCGGCATGCTTGCACCCTCCAATCTGGGTTTGTTGTATATAGGCTTTTTGATCTCCAAATTGTTGCATGAGTTCAGTCACGCAGCCGTATGCAAGTATTTTGGTGGTGAGGTGCACAGGCTGGGCGTGATGCTGCTGATTTTTGCGCCCATGCCCTATGTGGACGCAACAGCCGCCTGGGGTTTCAGACAACGCTCAGAGCGCATTCTGGTGGGCCTGGCGGGTGTGGTGGCTGAGTTGGCTTTCGCCGCTGGTGCTGCGCTGATCTGGGCCAATACCGCACCCGGCACCCTCAATGCGCTGGCCTACAACGTGATCTTTGTCGCCAGCGTCTCTACCTTGTTGTTCAACATGAACCCGTTGATGCGCTTTGACGGTTACCACATTCTGGTCGATGCGCTGGAAATACCCAACCTTTTTCAACGCTCCCGTGAGCAACTGCGCTATTTGGGCGAACGTTTTATTTTACAGTTGCCTCATGCCCAGCCATCCGCGCGCACATCCATCGAGAGTTGGCTTTTGCCTGCCTTTGGTCTGCTCAGCATGGTCTATTGGCTCTTGCTGATGTTCAACATCATGCTGTTCATCGCGGGCGAATATTTTGAGTTGGGAGTGGCGCTGGCGATCCTGCTGTTTTTCATGTCACTGGTGTTGCCTTTTTTCAAATTTGTCAAATATCTGGCGACCAGTCCACATCTGGGTCATTATCGCTCCCATGCCGTGGGGGTTTCGGTGGGGATCACCGTTATCGCCACAGTGGTATTGGGCCTGTTGCCTGCACCGGATCGTATCCGTGTGATGGGGGTGGTACAGGCCGGCCAGTCGCGCCAGTTGCACGTGGAGAGCGAAGGCTTTTTTTCCGAGTTGCTCGCACCTCCGGGCACGGTTGTACAACAAGGGCAGCCACTATTGCGTCTGAGCAATCCGGATTTCGACCGGGAAATTCGGATAGCAGAAATGCAACTCATGCAACTCAAGGCCCAGGAGATTCAGGCGATTGCCGGAGCTGTGGCTGAATTGAGCGCCATCAATCGACAAAAACAGGCGGCTGAGGAGACCCTGGCCACCCTTGAGAGGCGCAAGGAAGGACTCTTGGTGGTTGCACCGATGACGGGAATCTGGAGCGCCAGCGAACTTGATGCCAGTCGTGGTCAATGGCTTGGCCGTGGCGCGTCTGCGGGCACGATCGTGAACCAGGATTCCTGGCGATTTGTAGCCGTCCTGCCCCAGGTGGCCAGCCATGCATTCAAGGACAATATCCAACACACCGAGGTTCGGTTGCGCGGACAGGAAGAGATCAATCTCCTGGCGCAAGCCACGGTGGTCATGCCGTTTGAACAGGGTCAGCTGCCTTCGCGGGCGTTGGGGATGGCCGGTGGTGGTGAAATCGCCGTCTCCAATTCGGATTCCAGTGGTTTGACTGCGACGGAGTCCTTTTTTCGCATTGAGTCCGTTCTGTCCGCTGATCCACAGACCCATGCCCGTTTGATTCACGGTCGTGTGGGCACGATGCGTTTGACGCTGTCCGATCGTCCGTTGTTGGCGCAGTGGGAGCGTAAGTTGCGCCAGCTTTTTCAGCGCAGGTTTCGCGTATGAACGGGCCTTTGCATCCTCACTCCCCGCGACAACAAACGCCTCCGGTGGCGACTTTGCTGGAGCGTGCGGCCTCTCTTCGGCCTCTGGTACCCAGGGCCGAAGGGCTGGATGCTTTTGCCTGCCAACAGATGGGCTATTGGCGTCGTTGGCGTTCGCCGGTGAAAGAACTGGCGCGACAGGGACGGGAGTCGCTGGCGGCCTGTGAAGCCTTGTCCACCTGCACGGACGATGCGTTGCTCGCGCGACTCAAGGAGTTGCGCGATCGATTGCGTCTGGACCCCGCCGAGGGCGAGAGTGTGCTTATCCAGACCTTGGGATGTGTGGGACAGATGGCGTTTCGTCATCTGGGTCTCAAACCGTATCCCGTCCAATTCATGGGCGCGTTGGCCATGCACCGTGGCCTGCTGGCCGAGATGGCCACCGGCGAAGGCAAGACCCTCACCGTTGGCCTGGCTGGCGTCCTCGCCGGCTTTTCCGGTCGGGCCTGTCACATCATCACGGCCAACGATTATCTGGCGCATCGGGATGCCGAAGAGATGACGCGACTGTATCGCGCATGCGGCCTGAGCGTCTCCTCCATCGTCTCGACACTGGAACAGGTTGAACGACCGATCCATTATGCCGCCGATGTGGTTTATCTCACGGCCAAGGAGTTGCTGGCGGACTATTTGCGGGATGAAATTGGTTCCGGCTCGCGTGAGCAACGCACGCAGGCGGCTTTCATGGCCTGGCTCAATGGAGTGTCCGGGACGCAACCTCCGGGACGTGTCCTGGTCCGTGGTCTTCACACGGCCATTGTCGATGAGGCCGACAGTATCCTGATCGACGAAGCTGTGACCCCGCTGATTATCTCGACACACCGCGAAAGCCGCGGTCTGGCGGATGCGGTGATGGTTGTCTCAAGCCTGGCCGAGACTCTGATGGAGGACGAGGATTATTCGAGCAACATCCAAGGCAAGACCGTACAACTGCATCAGTCGGCCAGGGATCGATTGAATCAGCTCGTCCGGGATATTCCCGTTGTTTGGCGTCCGACGCAGAGGCGTGAAGAGCTGTTGCGTCAGGCCATCTTTGTGCGTCTCTTTTTCAAGCCGGGCCAGCACTATGTGGTGCAGGAGGGCAAAGTTGTCCTGCTCGACGAATTCACAGGTCGTATGACGCCCGGACGCTCGCTGACGGGGGGGCTGCACCAGGCCATCGAAGCCCATGAGGGTCTTCGGATCACGGACCCCAATGAGTCCTTGACGCAAATGAGCTTTCAGGCGTTTTTCAGCCGCTTTCGCAAGATTGCCGGCTGTACCGGCACAGCCTGGGAGGCGGCGGCAGAGTTGTGGCGTGTCTATGGCTTGCAGGTGGTACGCATCCCGGAGCATCGCTGTCGACAGACGGTTTATCGCCCCCCTGTGATCACGCTGACCAGGGCAGCCAAATGGCAGGCTGTTTTGGAGGAGGTACTCAAAGAGCATGGGTTGGGTCGTCCGGTGCTGGTGGGGGTGCGCAGCGTCAATGCCAGCGAGACATTGGCGGACCGTTTGCGAAATGCCGGCTGCACTGTGCGGGTACTCAATGCGCTGACCCATGAGCAGGAGGCAAACATTGTCAGCCAGGCGGGTCAAGCCGGTGTGATCACCATTGCCACCAACATGGCGGGCCGTGGTACGGATATTCGCCTGGGTCATGGCGTCGTCGAGCGTGGCGGTTTGCATGTGATCGTGGCCGAGATCAATGATTCGTTGCGGGTGGACCGACAACTCGCGGGTCGCTGCGGTCGTCAGGGCGATCCTGGCAGCGTTTCGATTTATCTCAGTCTGGACGACGATCTGGCCGTGCGTCTCTTGCCGGAGAGCGTCCGCGGCATTTTTTCCGTGCTGGTTGGTCGTTCCGTGCGCGGGCTGGATTTGGCCGCGCAGCGCGCGTTTCGCTGGGCTCAATCCCGTGTCGAGGCCGAGGCGTTTGCCCGTCGCTGGTCGGTGCTCAAGACCGATGAGTGGATGCGTTCCGCCTTGCCGTTTGAGGGGCAGGGAAAGAGATCCTCATGACCCACGCTGAGCCCTGGCCATGGTCGTTTTCCGCAACGCATCGTGCCGAATTTGCAGGCGGGCTCCGTTCCGTGTTGAAGCAGGTGGAAGGGTTGGCAGTGGTCGGTTGGGAGACTTCCTGTCGTCTGAGTCCATCAGGACTCCGGACAGATCGCCTGTTGCTGGGTTTTTCACCCGCAGGTGTTGCAGCCCGACGTTTGCAGGCACTGCCCGCTGCCCTGGGCATGCCAGCCTCCCTGGCAGATTCGTTCATGGCGGCTCAGGGAAAGGCCAGTCACATTCTCCTGGCGATAGAGCTGGGCTCCGCGGATCTGGAGATCAAGGCCTATCTCTCCTTTGAATCCCGCCTGGGCCCTGTTGAACCGGCGGGTGTGGAGAACCGGTCTCTGGCCATGCGGGGATACAAATGGCATCCCCGTGTTCCTGACCGTACACGAACCAATGACTATTGGCGCATCTCCATCACTGCCCAAAAGTTGCAGTCGATTCTGGATCAAGCAGAGGGAGTCCCGCCAGCCGCCATTCCGGCTTATGCCTTGGCGGCCTTTGCGATTCGGACCGCACTGGCGTCTCGCCCCTATTGGCATGCATGTGATTTTCTGATGGCAACCGAACAGGCCAGCGAACGTTCCTCCTGCAGCGTGCGCCTGTATGAGACCGGGTTGCAGG
>JADGAB010000105.1 GCA_015232245.1 Magnetococcales bacterium
ATTATTACAACATTCCCGGCTTGAAATCCAGCAGGATCCATTTTGGAGTGTGGATCTCAAAGAGGAGGTTTGGTATGTTGTTTCCGAAAGGTCATTCCTGCGCGGCAATGACGGAATAAAGGCTGTCCATAACCGGGAGTCGATGCAGATGGTCAAGAGTTTGAGCAGCCGGGAAGTGATCGAGACCTTGAAGGAAGCGGGTTGGCTGCTGGATTCGGTCCGTGGCGATCATCACCACTTCAAGCACCCGATCCTTTCCGGAAAAGTGACGGTCCAGCATCCGAGAAAGGATCTGTCGTTGATGGTCATCCATTCCATCGAGAAGCAGGCCAATCTGAAAATCAGATAAACGGAGGAACCCATGGAAATCAGATATTATGTTGCCGTTGCTTATCTGGGAGGGGAGGGATTCGGCGTGGTGTTCCCTGATCTTCCTGGATGCACCAGCGGCGGACGGACGTTGCACGAAGCGGCCAGGCAGGCGGAAGAAGCTTTGACCGGGCATGTGGAGTTGATGTTGCGTGATGGCGAGCCGCTTCCAGAACCGACGCCCTTCGACCGCCTGGATGAGGTTATGACCGAGGATGCCAGGGAGGAGCCTGAAGCGGCCCGTTTTCTGGTGCGTGTCGAAATCCCGGCACGCTGGATTCGGATCAATTTGTCCATGACTGAAAACCTGGTGGCACGCATTGACCAGTCTGCCAGAGAGATCGGTATGAGCCGATCTGGATATCTGGCGGAAGCGGCACGGCGGATGATGGAGGCAGGATGATTCTGTAACGATAAAGTGCCGTTGCGCTCCGGTCGCTTGCCAACCCTTCCCGATCCCCGGTTCCTTGGTGTAAGTTTAAACGACGCCCAAAGGCGCGCAGCATAAACACCAGGCCGTCCGGCTCTCTCCAAAAAGGGGGACTTCACCAGTCAACCGCCATGTCCGCCACCTCCACACGCGAAGAGATTCTGTTTTCAGCCATCCAGACCCGGGCCGTGATCCAGCAAATGGCGGATCGTATCCTGACCGGTCTTGTCCGACCGGAAAACCTGGTCGTGGTGGGCATCCGACGGGGCGGGGCGGTGGTGGCCGGACTGTTGCGGGAACGACTCAACGCGGCGCTGGGAACCGCCATCCCCATGGGGTTTCTCGACATCACCTTCTATCGGGACGATCTGCGCACCATCGCGCCCAATCCGGTGGTGGGGGCCACGGATCTGGCCATGTCCATCGACGGTCGCCGCATCCTCCTGGTGGATGATGTGCTGTTCACCGGTCGGACCATACGGGCGGCGCTGAACGCCTTGTTCGATTATGGCCGTCCGGAGAGCGTGCAACTGGCGGTTCTGGTGGATCGGGGAGGACGGCAACTGCCCATTCAGCCCGATTACGCCGGTGGCCTGTTCGATGCGGGCGCCCGGGAGACCATCAAACTGGTGGAGCGGGATAAAGAATGGAGCGTGGTACGCCGTCGTCCAGAGGAGTAACCTCTTTGTCCGGACATTTCACAGGCGCTTGAAGACGAGGCAATGCATGGGAAGTCATTTGTGGAATCGCAAGCATCTTCTGGGCATGGCGGATCTTTCCCGCGAGGAGATCCAGTCCATACTCGACGCGGCGGCCTCCTTGCGGGAGGTCAACCGACGGGAGATCAAAAAAGTCCCCACCTTGCGGGGCAAGACGGTCATCAATCTGTTTTTCGAAAACTCCACCCGCACCCGTACCTCCTTCGAACTGGCGGGCAAACGCATGTCCGCGGATGTCATCAACATGTCCGCCTCCTCCAGTTCGGTGAAGAAGGGAGAAACCCTGATCGATACCATGGCCACATTGCAGGCCATGAATCCGGATCTGGTGGTGATCCGTCATCCCGAATCCGGCGCCCAGGAGTTTCTGGCCCGTCATCTGGACGCGGCCATCGTCAACGCCGGTGACGGTCGTCACGAACACCCCACCCAGGCGCTGCTGGATCTGCTGACCATGCACGATCATCTGCCTTTGCTGGAACGGGAGAGCTTCGAGGGTCTGGTGGTGGCGGTCTGCGGGGATTCCCTCCACTCCCGGGTGGCCCGGTCCATTGCCCTGGGGCTGCGCACCATGGGGGGAGAGGTGCGTTTTGTCGGTCCTCCCGGTCTGATGCCCCCCCGGGCCGAGGAGGCTTTTGGCGCCCGGGTCTACCACTCCATGGAGGAGGGGTTGGAGGGGGCGCATGTGGTCATGGCGTTGCGGCTGCAACTGGAACGGATGAGCGTGGGATTCATTCCCAGCGTGCGGGAGTATTTCGCCTTTTGGGGTCTGACCCGCGCCCGTCTGGCCCGGGCCGCGCCCGGGGCTTTTGTGATGCATCCCGGTCCCATCAACCGGGGGGTGGAGATCTCCTCGGAGGTGGCGGATGACCGGGAGCGTTCGGTGATTCTGGAACAGGTGGCCAACGGACTGGCGGTGCGCATGGCGGTGTTGTACCGGCTGTGCGGCATGGGAGGCGGACGATGAGCGGCGGGTATGTGCTGATCCGGGGGGGACGGGTGGTGGATCCGGCCAACGGGGTGGATGTCACGGCGGATGTGTTGCTGGAAGACGGGGTGATTCGCGCCGTGGGCCGTCCGGATGTGCCCCAGGGGGCCACGGTGGTGGATGCGGATGGGCTGGTGGTGGCGCCGGGTCTGGTGGACATGCATGTGCATCTGCGGGAGCCGGGGTTCGAGTACAAGGAGACCATCGCCGGCGGCACCCGGGCTGCGGCTGCGGGCGGAGTGACCACGGTGGCCTGCATGCCCAACACCCGACCCGTGAACGACGATCCCAGCATCACCGGCTATATATTGCAGAAGGCGGCCACCGAAGGGGTGGTGAACGTGGCGCCCATCGGGGCCATCACCCGGGGGCTGGAGGGGCGGGAGCTTACCGAGATGGGTCTGCTGCTCCGGGCTGGATGCGTGGCTTTTTCCGACGATGGCCGTCCGGTGGCCGACAGCGGTTTGATGCGTCGCGCGCTGGATTACTCCCGGGCGTTCGGGGCGTTGCTCATTCAGCACGCGGAGGATCCTTCGCTTTCCGCCGGGGGGTGCATGCACGAGGGGGTGATCTCCAGTCGGCTGGGTCTGCCGGGTCTGCCGGCGGCGGCGGAATCGGTGATGGTGGATCGGGATGTGCGTTTGGTGGAGTTGACCGGAGGTCGTTATCACGTGGCCCACATTTCGGTGGCCGGCGCCGTGGAGTCGGTGGCCCGGGCGCGAGCCCGGGGATTGCCGGTGAGTTGCGAGGTGGCGCCCCATCATTTCGCGTTGACCGACGAGGCGGTGCTGGGCTACGACACGGACGCCAAGATGTCTCCGCCGTTGCGCGGCGCCGAGGATCGCAACGCCCTGCTGGAGGGGTTGGCCCGGGGGGTGATCACGGTGATTGCCACGGATCACGCCCCCCATGATCCGGACAGCAAGCGGGTGGAGTTCTGTCACGCCTCCAACGGGGTGGTGGGTTTGGAGACCCTGTTGCCGGTGAGTCTGGAGCTGGTGCGGGATGGGGTGATGAGTCTGATGGAGTGTCTGCGGGCCATGACCGTGGCGCCGGCGAAGCTGTTGGGTCTGGATCGGGGCACCCTCACGCCGGGCTCTCCGGCGGATCTGGTGCTGTTCGATCTTGACGCGGCCTGGGTGGTGGATGCGGCCCGGTTGCACGGCACCTCGCGCAACACCTGTTTTCACGGTCGCCGGGTGCGCGGTCGGGTGATCCGGACCATGGTCTCCGGACGGATCGTCTACAATGGCTGAGGGGGGCATACGACGCGGCACCGCCCATCCGGTGGCCGCCCGGGTGGTGTTCAACCGGGAGTTGCCCGGGGGTTATGGACTGTTGCGGTTGCAGGTGGGACGGGTGGCCCGACGGGTTTTGCCGGGACACTTCGCCCAGGTGATCTGCGATGACCATTTGACTCTGCCCCGTCCCTTCTCCCTGATGGACGCGGATCCGGTGCAAGGCACGGTGGATATCTTCTACCGGGTGGTGGGGGTGGGGACCGCTCTGATGGCCTCTTGGCAGGGGGGAGAGGAGGTGCGGGTATTGCTGCCTCTGGGTCATCCCTTCTCCTGGCCCGAGGGGAAGGTCAACGTGCTGCTGATCGCTGGCGGCGCGGGATTGGCTCCGGTCCATTTTTTCGCCAGGCGTCTGGTGGAGCGGGGCCATGCCCCGGTGCTGACCTGGGGCATAGAGACCGAATCCCCGTTGATGACCATTGCCGCCCGCATGGACGGTTTTCCTTTGAATGTGGTCTTCGAGGGGGGGGCTCCGGTGGCCCTTGCCGCGCTGGACGCGGTGGGGGTGTCGAGCCGTCTGGCCTCGATGGAGGCCATTTCGGGGCGTTTTCACGGTTATGTGACCGATCTGGCCCGGGAATATCTGGTGCAATCCGCCGCTCCCTCCCGTGCCCGCACGGTGGTGTACGCCTGCGGTCCGGTTCCCATGTTGCGCGCCGTGCATGCGGTGGCCGAACAGTTCGGCTTGCGGGGTCAGGTCTCCTTCGAGGAGCGCATGGCTTGCGGATTCGGGGTGTGCGCCGCCTGTGTGGCGCCCATGCGTCAGGGGGAGGAGGGGGGCTGGACCTACCGCAAGATCTGCACCGAGGGACCGGTTTTTGCGATTGCGGATGTTGCCTGGGAAAACGTGTGAAAAAAAAGCGGGGGTCTGGGGGATTCTTCCCCCAGGGTTTTGACTTTAAAACCGCAACCATTTCGGGAGGCGTCAGGGGGGCGCGGACCGTATTCTGTCGTTTGGGGTCAAGGAGACCGCCAGGATTCATTTTGCATTGCAATTCGCGATGCAAACCTATGCCATTACCCTGGAACCTGCGGTGGATGGCGGGTTTGTTTTTGTTCGTGAAACGGTTGTGCGTGGGCAGGAGTGTGTTTCGCTGCTGGTGAGTTACCGGGAAGCGGATGGGAACAGGTCGTTGCCGTCCTGGAAGGTGTTTCACTTTCACGACACCAGCGAAACCGCCGGAATAAGACGTGCCGGAGCGCTCCATGACCAGGAGTATTTACGTCCCGATGGCGCCAATCAGGCGGCCTTTCTGTTTTGGTTGCACACCCATCATCCGGACATCTACGCCATGATCCGCAAAACCGTGGCATTGGCCATGCCGTTTTTTGATGATTTCGTGCTGAGACCAAGATCCCTGGCGTTGGGTGAGGAGCAGATCCAACTGCTCTGGCGACAAAAAGGGAGCGATTATCCTTTATGGCCCAGTCAATTGTCGGATGGCTCCTTGCGTTTCATCGCATTGACAACCGCCCTTTTGCAACCCGCCCCCCCCGCCACGATTCTGATTGACGAGCCGGAACTTGGGTTGCATCCTTATGCCATCACCTTGCTTGGTTCCTTGCTGCGTGGGGCTTCCGAGCGCATGCAGGTGATCGTCTCCACCCAGTCGCTTCCCCTGATCAACGAGTTTGCCATCGAGGATCTGTTGATCGTGGAACGGGAAGAGGGCAACACGGTGTTTCGACGGCATACGGAGGAGCGGGTTGCCTCCTGGCTGGAGGAGTATTCGGTTGGTGATCTCTGGATGAAAAATCTCTTGGGTGGAAGGCCGCAATCATGACCCGGGTCCATGTGATCTGCGAAGGTCAGACCGAGGAGACCTTTGTCAATGAGGTGTTGCAGGCCCGGTTTGGACCACGGAACATCTGGTTGACTCCCAGATTGCTTGGCAGACCGGGGCATAAAGGGGGAAATGTCTGTTTCGCGTCTGGTTGGAGAGTCTTGCTGCGCTGCCCTCTTTGGAAAGGGGGGGTTGAACCGTTTTCTCGGGTTTTGATTGTTTGTGATTCCACTCAAAATTAAAGGAAAAACCCATGCCCAACGTTCCGGAAATTCATCATTTGCGCAATGTGGCCCTGATTGCCCACGGGGGCGGGGGCAAGACCACGCTGGCGGAGTCGTTGTTGTTCAATGGGGGGGCCATCGCGCGTCGGGGGGATGTGGAAAAGGGCACCACGGTGATGAGCACCGAACCCGAGGAGATCGAACGGCGCGTGACCATCGCTCCCCATGTGGGTCACTGCGTGTGGCGGGAGCGCTGGTTCAATCTGGTGGACACTCCCGGCTATACCGATTTCCTCGAATCCACCCGGGGGGTGTTGGATGTGGTGGGAGGAGCGGTGATGCTCTTTTCCGGGGAGTTCGGCATCAAGACCGAAAACGAACGGCTCTGGGCCATGGCGGAGGCGGCCATGGTGCCGGTGATCGGTTTCATCAACAAGCTCGACCGGCCCCGGGCCGATTTCATCCGCGCGCTGGGGGCCATCGAGGCCAGACTTGGCGTGACCACCTTGCCGCTGACCATTCCCATCGGGGTGGGGGAGGAGTTCGGCGGCATTGTCGATCTCATTCCCATGACCGCCTGGTCGGCCCGGGACGGGGTGTTCTGTCAGATCGATCTGCCGGAGAGCGCCCGGGTCGATGCGGAATACTATCGCACTCAACTGGTGGAAAAGATCGTCGAGGGGGATGACGAGCTTCTGGAGCGTTACCTCTCCGAGGGTCAGGAGCCCTCTTTGGAGGAGTTGCACAAGGGGTTGCGGGAGGCGGTGATCACCCGGCGGCTTCTGGTGATCTATTGCGGTTCCGGACTGGCCAACATCGGGGTCCGTTCGCTGGCCAACGGCATTGCCGAGTATCTGCCCAGTCCTTTGGACAAGGCCGCGATCAAACCCTTGAACGGGGTGGATCCGGACCACCCGGAACGGGCGGTGGCCCGGGCGCCGGATGCGACCGAACCCTTTTCGGCGGTGGCTTTCAAGACGGTCATGGATCCTTTCGCCGGCAAGTTGACGGTGATCCGGGTGTTCTCCGGGGTGCTCGAAAACGAACAGGCTTTCTTCAACGGCACCCGCAATCAAAAAGAGAAAGGGGGACGGCTGTTTCGTCTGCAGGGTCGGGAGACCATTCCGGTCAACCGTCTGGCCGCCGGGGAGATGGGGGCCATCGCCAAGCTGGAAGGGGTGCATACCGGGGATACCCTGTGCGCTCTGGACCATCCGATCCGCTACCATCGGGTGACTTTCCAGGAGCCGACCCACACCTTTGCCGTGGAGATGGATGCCAAAACCGAAGACAAGGTGGCCGCTGGTCTGGAAAAACTGGTGGAGGAGGATCCCACCTTGCGGCTGCGGCGCGATCCGGCCACCCATGAATTGATTCTGGCCGGCATGGGGCAGACCCATCTGCGGGTGGTATTGGACCGGCTCAAACGCAAATACGGCTCGGTGGCCACGTTGAAGACTGCCCGTCCGCCATTCCGGGAGACCATCACCAGAAAGGCCCGGGTGCAGGGGCGTCTCAAGAAACAGACCGGCGGTCGGGGTCAGTTCGCGGATTGCTGGCTGGAGATCGAGCCGTTGCCCCGGGATGGGGGATACGAGTTCGAAAATCGCATCGTGGGCGGGGTGATTCCCCGGCAGTTCGTGCCATCGGTGGAAAAGGGGATCCTCGAAGCCCTGGAACAGGGGGTGGTGGGGGGGTATCCGGTGGTGGATGTGAAGGTGGCGTTGGTGGATGGGAGTCATCACTCCGTGGACTCGTCGGATCACGCTTTCAAGACCGCCGGGGCCATGGCGTTTCGCAAGGGGTTGGCCGAGGCCGGACCGGTGTTGCTGGAACCGGTGATGATCATGGAGGTGTCGGTTCCGGATGACGTGTTGGGGGATGTGATCGGGGATTTGAACAGTCGGCGCGGTCGGGTGCTCGGGGTGACTCCCAAGGGGGGCGGAGGGCAGGTGATCGCCGCCGAGGCCCCCATGGTGGAGGTGCTCGATTATGGCAATATGCTCAACGGGTTGACCTCGGGGCGCGGTCTTTACACCATGCGTCTGTCCGCCTATCACATCGCCCCCAATCATATCGCCCGGGTGATTCTGGAGCAGGAGAAAAAAGAGTGAAAGGTGTTGATCTGTGATGTAAACTTGTGAAAAAAAGCGGGGGTCTGGGGGATTCCTCCCCCAGGGCCTTGACGGTTACGCGGCACTGGGCTTCGAGTTTGAATTATTGTCCGCGAGCATCTGTTATCTTGCGCTCAAGAATAGTCGCTACCCGGTGCCCCCAATCGATAATTGTTTAAAAAGAGATGCGATTTTTCAAGACAAGATATTGATGCCAAAGCTTATTTTTCTTTTTAATCCTGGCACCAATCATCTCGTTCCTGCTGAAATGGCAACAAGGCTGCTCAGCTTGTGGAACGATCACCTCAAGGAGTTGAGGGTCACATGACCACTCTCACCATGGAACGGCCCAATACGGTTTTTTCCTCCCTGCGGCGTTCTCCTGGGGAGTTTGCCATGGAGATGCGCAAGGCTGCCGCGATCCACTGGTACCAAAAGGGTCTGTTGTTCCAGGAAAGGGCTTTCGAGGTTGCGGGAGTGGACCGGACTGATTTTTTGCTGCTCCTGGCGTCGGAAGGGGTGGATGTCTTTGCCGTGGACATGGAATCCTTGCGCCAAGAGTTGAACATTGCCTGATCCCGTCATCATCAATGCCTCACCGCTGATTTTTTTGGCGCGTTCCCGGCACATCCATCTGTTGCAGCATTTGCATCGCCCGATTCTGGTTCCTCAACCAGTGGTGCAGGAAATTCGTGCCAGGGGACCAGATGACCCAACGGTGCGGACGTTGAATGAAACGGCGTGGCTGGAGGTTGCGCCTGTCCCCGCGATACCGAGCGAAATTCTTGTCTGGGATTTGGGGCCTGGCGAGTCTGCGGTTCTGGCGCTGGCCTGGTCCATACCCGGTTCCATTGCTTACTTGAATGACCCGGTTGAACACGGTTTGCAAAAAAGAATCCTTGCCGATGCAAAAAACAGTCAAGAAATCCCCGCGATTGGACGATCCATGGATTATAAGGTAGCCAATGAGATCAACCCGATAGCAAATTGCACGGTGAGGCCGAAATGATCAGTGTATCCCATCCAGTCCTGTTGCAGATTTATCGTCGGATGGATCGCACCCGTGCGGTCAGACAGGTGGTGGAGCCGGGGGCTGGCGTGCAGGGACGGATCTCCACTTCCCGGCCTGAAACCTTCCATCATGGCGCGTCCGACAGTGACGGCAATGATTTTCAGTCCTTTTTCTTGAAGGCCCTGGAAAAACGGGAGTAGCCGGTTCGCGGGAGTACGCTTTTTGCCGATAGGGGCCAGGGACCAAGACCTTGGGATTTTAAAGTCTTGGGGCATGCATTCAACAAAGCCGCCGCAGGCGAAAAACCGCTCAAGGTGGCGCGCAGAAGTCAAAAGATTAAAGTCAAAACCCTGGGGGAAGAATCCCCCAGACCCCCGCTTTTTTTCAACAGTTGACCTCTCAAAGCAGGTGCGGCATGACCATCCGCAACATCCGGGGCGTATTGATTGGATTGGTGTTCCTGCTTACCTGGAGCACCGCCCGGGCGGATGTGACCCTGCTGGTGCATGGCTATCTGAGCGGCGATGACGCCTGGGAAAGCAGTGGGGTTGCCCGGGAGTTGCAGAACTCCGGCTGGACCTCCGGCGGCAGGGTTCGGGTCGGCGCCCGGGGCGAGGTGTTGCTCCCGCCCAACGTTGCGTCGGGCCAGCGGGTGTTTTATCTGGCGGATCTCCCTTCCGAAGCCCCGTTGACGGTTCAGGCCGATGCCCTGAAAGGGGGTTTGATCGCCCTCCGCAAACAGCGTGGCCAGGAACAGACCGTTCTGGTGGGTCACTCCGCGGGCGGGGTGGTGGCTCGATTGCTGATGGTGCGTTTTCCGGAGCTGGCCATTCACACCTTGATCACCATTGCCAGTCCCCATCTGGGAACCGACAAGGCCGAGGTGGCCGGACTGGTGGCCAGCACCCCTTTGTCCATGATGGCGCCCATGATGGGTCTGGATACCCTCAACCGTTCCCGCTCCCTCTATGAAGATCTCGTCCGGGAACGTCCGGGCAATTTTCTGTATTGGCTCAATCATCAGCCCCATCCCAAAGCCCGCTATCTCTCCATCATCCGCCAGGAGGGTTTCGCCTTCTCTGGAGACAACACCGTGCCGGTGGCCAGCCAGGACATGGCCAGGGTGGCCGCCCTGAAAGATCAGACTCTGCCCGCCCTGACCATCGGTCAGGACCACGCCTTGTCCAGACAGGACGGAGTGACCCTGGCCAGAGTGCTGACCCGTTGACAAAAAGCGCAAGCTGGAGCTATTATTGTGATCCAGCTTGAGTGCAGGTAAACTGATGAAAAAAAAGCGGGGGTCTGGGGGATTCCTCCCCCAGGGTTTTGACTTTGCTTTTGGCGCGCTTTACAAAGAAATCTTTTCACGCATCGCGTGAAA
>JADGAB010000106.1 GCA_015232245.1 Magnetococcales bacterium
CAAGTTTGGATGGGACACAAATGATGCTCCTCGGAATGTTTGCTTTCGCTAACTGTCCCGGCTTAAGTGGATGGCCGTTTATTATTGCTTCAAGGAATTGGCGCAAGCACTCCTGGTGGCACCAAGCTGTATAAACAGGCGGAAGAAGATAACCAAGCATTTCGACTTGCGATTTTTATAGGAACACCATGGTTAACGGAAGAAATAACTATAAATATTTTAAAGGTATATGAGGATGCAGACGATATTCTGTCCGATCCCGATGGTGATTCAAACAGAATATCATGCCTAATTGTGCTTATTGATAAATTTCCAAAAATGTTCGCAGATATGATTAATGCGTTAGATGATGGGCTTAATGATCACATTGTCGAAACAACCATAAGAACAATCAAAAGATGGTTGGCTCAATTAGTAAAATGAGCAGGCTTACCAAAAAATAGACCTGGATTCAAAACTCACCGCCAGACCGAGGAAATCAAATGACTCATCGCTATGAGATTGACCAGTGTGTCAACAGGTGGATGTCTCTTCTGCGTTGCAATACAAGTGCGAGCCTGAACTTCCCCAGGGAGCGACCATTACGTCCACTGGAAAATATGGCCAAACCAATTGCTGACCACAACGCATTGGATCATGCGAGTGGCATGCCTATCTCGAACAAACTGTCATCCTTCCATCAAGAATACATGAAGTACATTCTTAAGGCACACTCCCTATGGGGTGCTAACCCCAACAAACCTAGTCAGGTCGCACTTCATAATCAGCTGTTCGTCGGTAACGTGACCCCCATTAAGGAGGCAATCGCAACAGAAATGACTGCTCTGGAAAAAGGCCACAGTAGCAGTCCCATCCTTATAATTGGAGGAAGGGGATGTGGCAAGAGCACCATACTAAACCAGTACCTGAACACGGAAAACGACACCCTTAACAAGGCTCGATACATCTGGATGCGTTGTGACGCTCACAAGCTGTACATGTTGTGGGATCAATTCAAGAAACCCGATTTGTCGATCAAAGATTACCTGAAGATCCAAATGGCTTATGTCGTAACAAAATACTCTGAAGTTCTTGTACAAAAAAAGTGTAATAAAGATGTCGTAGTCCACGAACGTAATGATGTATTTGCCCAGGCGGTTGCGGCCCTCTCTACAAGGGAAATCCCTCAGGTCAATAACAAATTCAATCCCATTAAAAAGATGGGCAAGGACGTCTTTGAATCGTTTCTTGCCAAGATCAGGCGTGAAAACCCTGATAATCCATGGGATAGCGCGGTTATCGAGATAGCAAGTAACGCATTGCACGAACGGACTCAATCACGGATAGAGTTCACCAATATCCGTATGCTCTCAGATACGATCAGAAATTATTTCTCACAAGAACTTAATCCTCACTTTCGCTTCCTTTTCATCGTGGATGGTGTCGATAACGTCCAATACGACAAGGCTGAGGAAAAGACAAATTATAAAACAATGGTGCAGCATTTGGCCCACATCCAACCCAGGTCAGACGAAATCTGGCTCGTCTCCGTGCGACCGGAAACCTATCAAGAGCTTGGCAAATTAGATGGCGATCATCTCCCGCCACTCCTGGACTCCTTGACACGTATCCCATTGATAATGGGAAATAAAGACTTCCAAACTCCGGGTCTGGATGAGATCTTGCGACGTAAGCGCGAGGTTGAAAAAAATCCGCCTGCAGGCAGGCTGCAAGAGATGCGCAATGATCTCGAAAAAAGTGCATTAGCATCCAATGTGTCTATCGAGGCTTTAGACAACGATTTAGATACGCTTGGAAATGATTA
Organism: Magnetococcales bacterium; assembly: GCA_015232245.1. Classification (GTDB taxonomy): domain Bacteria; phylum Pseudomonadota; class Magnetococcia; order Magnetococcales; family Magnetaquicoccaceae; genus Magnetaquiglobus. The sequence continues at coordinate 1,805 of JADGAB010000106.1, forward strand.
TGTATCCATGTTGGGAAAATTGATCAGGAATCCGGAAGATGACTTTTCCGGAACTGATGGAATGGAAGATTCTCGCGTCGTAGAGGATGTAAGTCAGGCGGAGCTTCACTCTTTGGTCAATGAGGCGTTCAGATTCAACGTCAGAAGCATTATTCTTAACCTCCTGAGTCTTTTTCAGATAAAGCTTATTAATACGTACAATGGTGAACAGTGGGATATGGAACGATGGTTGCGTCGCAATCTGTTCCTAAACGGATTGGATATCAAGGATACCAGCAGTAGTGCGGGTGGCAATCGGCACGACGGATATGTCTTGCCCACTCTCACGTGGTATGATGGTACAAAGGCAGGCCTCAGCCAATTATCTCATTGGCATGGTTTGTGCGGGCTTCGGATCATTCAAACGACCCATTTTCTGAAAAATGCTGCGACAGAGTATCGGGTGATCGAAGAGGTTAGAAGACTGTTCCATTATGACGAAGCAATCATTAAACATGTTTATGATCATCTTATTCAACATAGGTTGCTATATTACAGTATCAGAAGGCTATCTGCTGCACCAGCACCTCAAGATATTCAACTTGAGGTTAGCAAACGGGGCTGGTTAGCCGTTGGATTGATCTTCAACCATTTGGATATACTCTACTATCTTGCTTTAGATACTCCACTGGTCATGGGGGATCAGGTGCCACGCCATAACAATAAACCCAGGTATCATCAGGGGGGTAGTGCTTTCGTCGGACCAATGCTTTCCACTGGTATGTGGCTGATCCGGCACATTACCTGTTGGCACCAGTGGGAGATGATTGAGGCGCATAAGGTCTGCAAGCAAGACCGTGATGATCTAAAGAATAAAACCTTTGAAACCCCTTGGTGGCGTAGTGAAAATGAGTTCGATCAGCACTATCAGTTGCCCTATTCATTCCCAAACGAAAAGATTGGCAAAGATATGAAAAGAATGCTTCAAAGTTTGCTAAAGGATGAAGAGGCTTGGGTGCGCAATATCTTGGTTGCCCCATTGCCCGACACACAACCACTCCAATTGAGGGATGTACCGGCGGCTGTTGAAATTCGGGGTGGGTGAGAAACACCTAAGCCGGATGCGGAAATTCTCCGTCGGCTTGCCACTCCAAATGGAGAAAGTTTGAGTCAACGAGAAATATATTCTTGTATCAACACGATGCACAGTAAATCCGTGTGACTTGCCTACCGAAATGGAGTCGAATTTTCTCCATGCCGCACCGCAATAGAAAGTGGAGAATTTAGTTTGGAAAGTTCGTTTCGGTACGCCATTCAAAATTCAAGTAATATTCTTTACCCGCAAGCCGCCATCACTGGCGGTTTTTTTGTGCCAAAAAAGTCCAATATTTTCAATAGTTGGCCGATATCGTTTCGATTTCGACTTGGTAGCCTCCGGACCAGAAGGAGTCGGAAACACCCTCTTTTTTCTCCTCTCTCCCGGAATTCTCCAAAACCTGTGGACCAGACACCCTTCTGGTCCACAGCCTGTGGACCAGACTTTTTATGCATAATTTCAATGTTTAAAATCAGTTTCTAATATTTGACCAGTTCGATAGTCAAGATGGTTGTCGAACTGGAAATGAACTCTGGTCCACACCCTGGTTGGCCTGTGTGCCACCCTGTTGCGAGACCCCAGAATGACCACCACGCCCTTGCCACCGACTGGAAAAACCCAACACGACCCGTTGCGCCAGAAGTACGTGTGAACACTGGAGCATGGATACCGGAAAGGATGTCTGGCCGTATGTGTCATTGACACTTTTGAAATGGTCGACATCGAACAGGATAACGGAAAGGGGGCGGCCAAATCTGTCTGTCCGATGAATTTCTTCCTCGAACGTTGTGTCGAGCTTCAGTCGATTGTAAAGTTGGGTCAACCGGTCGGTGATAGAGAGTTCCTCGACACGCTTCCTGTCGCTGATGTCCTGGCGTATTGCAGTGAAACCGGTGATTGTACCATCCACGGCTCGATTGGGTTCAATATTGACGTTGACCCAATAGTGCTCACCGATCTTCTTGCGGTTTTGATTTCACCGTTCCAGCCCTTTCCTTGCAGGATCGTTCCCCAAAGTTCCTTGTACAGCGATTTCGGTATGTCGGGATGACGAACGACATTATATACTAGGCACAAAGACTGATCATTTCAAATATCTGGCAACAAAGTTCAGGATGGTTGTTCAACCAATCATAATTGTCCGCTCCTGATTTCTTTAAACTGGCCCGATCCGCCAACATGAGGTCATCCAGTTTCTTGTATCCCATAGCCCAACCCGAAAAGAGCCTGTCTGGTATGGCTCCCTGGGCAATGATCCTCAGGTCACCATGACGGGCATCCCTGGAAATCGACTCATAAAGCTGTTCAAGCATGGCATGATCGCCTTCCAGATATTGGGAAAATACCCCCTTCAGATAGAACAGATAACCGGTGATGCCATTTTTGATGTTGAACTCCTTTGCCTGCGCCAGGATATCCTTCAATACCTCCTCGCTCATGTCGTCCCTGGGCCGACTGATGTAGATCAAAAAGCGGAGAGGTGAGGCGATCTGATCTTGTCGGGACAGGTCATTCTTGACCACCTCAATGAAGGCCTCCTCGGCCAGGGGGGGATAGAAATGGTAGCCCTGGATCAGATCACAGCCAATGGCACGGACCGTGTTCCTCTGCTCCAGGGTCTCCACCCCTTCCGTGACGATCTTGAGGTTCAAGGATCTTGCAAGGCGACAGATGGCAGAGACGATCACCTGACCTTCCGTCCCCCGGTCAAGCCCCAGGATGAATTCCCGGTCGATCTTGAGGGTGTTGACCCGCAACCTGGAAAGCTGGGCCAGTGAGGAATATCCCGTCCCGAAATCATCCACTGCCACTTGCATGCCGGTGGCCGCCAACCGGTTCAGGATCTCGCGATTGGCCGAGACATCGGCCATCAGGGAAGTTTCGGTGATTTCCAGCACGATCCGGGCAGGATCGGCACCGGTTTTTTCGAGAATCCGTCCAAACTCCTCCACGATCAGTGGTTCCGAAAGCTGCCGGGTCGATACGTTGACCGTGACATAAGGCGCCGATTCCCCGAATATCTCGTGCCATCGCCGTTGGGCCTGGCAGCCCTGATCGAAGACCCACAAACCTATGGGAATGATGGCGCCGGTCATCTCGGCAATGGGAATGAACACCGCCGGAGAGACATCCCCATGAGCCGAACGCCAGCGGACCAGGAGTTCGGCAGCCAGAATTTTTCCCGATTCGGCATCTACCAGCGGTTGAAACCGCGTGTAGAGTTCATGGTTGTCGATGACGGTACGCAGTCCCGTGGAAATGAACAGTCGTCGCTCCGCCTCCTCCTGAAGGGCGGGATTGAAGAATTGCCAACTGTTGCGCCCCCGCTCCTTGACGGAAAACATGGCCGCATCCGCCGACCGCAACAGGTCGTCGGGAGCATGGGTTGCACCATGGCCCATGGCGATTCCAATACTGGCCGTGATGCGCAGATTGAGATTCCCCATACAGAGCGGATTGCGGACTGCATCGGTGAGGCTGGCAGCCAGGGATGAGAGATATTCCGGACGCTCGACATTCTCGCAGAGAATGACGAACTCATCACCGGCCAGACGACCCACGGTATCGCCGGCGCTGACGCCATGCAGAAGACGTGAGGCGATCTCGTTCAACAACAGATCCCCCACGTCATGCCCATGGGTGTCGTTGATCTCCTTGAATCCGTCCAGATCGATGAACAACAGGCCCACGCTTTGCTCCTGCTGACGCGAGCGGTGCATGGCCCTGCCGAGACGTTCGCGGATGAGGGCGCGGTTGGGCAGACCGGTCAGTGGGTCATGGGTAGCTCTGCGGGTAAGCTCCTCCTGGGCTTTTTTCAGTTCGGACAGATCACGCATGGTGACTACGGCGATCACGCCGTGGCCAGCATGGAATTTGGCGATGGAGGCTTCCAGAGGGAAAAAGGAGCCGTCTTTGCGATACCCCATAACTTCTCCCCGCTGTCCCATGCGCCGTTCGGAGGCCTCTCCTTGCAAAAAAGCCTGAAAGAGTTGCGCATGACGTTGCCTGAACTGGGGTGGAAGGAGCAGATGGACGGAAAGTCCCTTCAGTTCCTGCTCTGCATAACCGAACAACTCCCCAGCCGCCCGATTGGCATCCGTGATGTGGCCTGATTCATCGGCCGTAATGATGGCCATGTCGGCGATGGAGAGGACTTTCTTGGCCGTTCCACCCGCCGCGAAGGCATCCGATGCCGCTCTGGCAATCCGCAACGCGGCTTCCGGACTGGCTTCGGGCCTGGGCGGATGGGAGAGGCTGAAAATCTCCTTGTAGCGTGTCGGAATTTCAGGGGGGATCTGACCGAATTCCCGGATGATGGCAAAGGTGCCGTCGGCATTGCAGCAGGAGAGGTAGGCGTTGACATGGGCATGGTGGGTTTGCGGATCCATCCGCACCAAGCCCTGCAAACTGGAAAGGTGCAGATGTTCGAGTGCTTGGATCAAGGCTTCGGGTTCCACGCTTCCAGCCGCCTGGGCGGCCTTGGCAAAGGCCTTGACGCACAGGTAGGTCCCTTCCCCGAAATTGGTGATGATCCCGTTGCCGTGAGGATGAATCCCCGAAACCCCTGGCATCTTTTGCAGCCTTTCCAGATATCCTTTTACCTCTTTATTGTTCAGAGACATAAAAAATGTATTGCTGGAATAGAAGCCTTCCCGTACCTCCGGAGCCAGATTGGCGGCCATGGCTTCGTCGAAGTGTCCCATCACGACGGCCATGCGCCGTTTCAACCCCAGTTCGGTAAAACGGTTCAGAAGGGTGATCTGATCAAGTCCTGCGAAGTATGGGACAAAGACATCCGCCCCGGAACGTTCCACCCGGCTCAACAAGGCATCGATCTCCTCCAGGGAGCAGCCGATGGCATGATAACTCTCGCCGACGATCTCCCCTTCCATGCGCAGAAGAGAGCGCTTGCAGGCTTCGATGGATCCCCGGGGCCATTCGTAATTGTTGCCGGCGAAGAACATCTTGACCCCGAAGCGATCCGCCATATACGGGATCATCTTGTCGATCTGCTGGTTCGGCAGCGCGGCGAAGTGAAAAAAGAACGGGTTGAAGATGCTGCCTTCATAAAAGGAGAAATTCAGGTGGGGTGTACGGCGGGGTTCAGAAACCATACTGGCCACGGCGATACGGGAGTTGGACAGCAGATTCCCGATGAAGGCGACGCAGCGATGCTCATCGATCAGTGCCTGGGCAGCCGGAACCGCCCGGTCCGGGAGTGACCCGTCATCGACGATGATCAACTCCAGAGGCAGACCCAGGACACCTCCCTGTTGATTGATTTCCTCACAGGCGACTTGCCCGGCCCAAGAGATTTCGCGGCCATAAAGCTGTACCAGGCCCGTCAATGGGGCCATCAAACCCAGGCGAATGGAGTCTGGCATGATCCGTGAAAGCTCAATGGCTCCCTCCTTTTTTTAAGCATGACAATTTGGGCATTCAAGCACGCAGAGCCTCATCTTAATCCGAGGTGCCTGCCGACAGTGCAAATTTAGTCCGATCCCGATGAAACCGCAAAGGATTGATGCGTGGGCCGTGTACAAGGCCGTCTCTTTGCAAATGCGTGAGGTATTCCTCCTGGGTGGGACGCTCACCACTCCCTTGCCGTCAACCGAAAAACCCAACACGGCGTAACGGGTTTGGCAAAATCCATCAATGAGCGGGTCAGGCGATCCAGTTTGTAAACCACCACCACGTTGACCTTTCCGGCCTCGATGTCGTCCATCAGTCGTTTCAAGGCAGGCCGTTCCAGACTGCCACCCGAAAACCCGCCATCATCGTAGCGGTCGGAAACCAGAAACCACCCCTCGGACTTCTGGCTGACGATGTAGGCCTCGCAGGACTCCCGTTGCGCGTCCAGGCTGTTGAACTCCATCTCCAGCCCTTCGTCACTGGACTTTCTGGTATAAATCGCGCATTTTACTTTTGGTGTTGCCGCCTGTTTGTTGGTCATTGTTTCTCTCCTTGGCGGCGCAGTCCCCAAAAGATGTGCCCGTTCCACTTGGTGCCAGTAATGAAGTTCGCGACCGCCGACAGACTCCCGAATTTGCGGCCCTGGTATTCAAAGCCGTCACTCAAAACCGTGCAGCGGTGTTCCTCTCCTTTCCATTCACGAACCAACCGGGTTCCTGGAAGAAGTTGGTCATTTGCCGGACGTTTCCGTTCCTGGGGTTCATCCACTCCAGAGACGGCCATCCGTTCCAGCCGTTTCTCGTTCTCCTTTTTCAGGCCGCCATGGGCCACTTCCTGGAGGCGGTACGCCAGGCGTTTCTCCAAAAAGGTCCGATTGAAAGCTGGCGGTTCCGTCTTGTGCAAATCCGTCCACAGTTTTTTCAACTCCGCGATGGTCATACCCGGCAGGGATGCCACCTGTCTGATCACTTCGATATTGTTCATACCATTCCTCCTCTGGTTGTTTTCTTTCGACCATAAGGGCATTGGTTGGCCGACTTATCCAGTGGAATTTTCTCGGTTTTCTGTTTTTCTTTCAGGCGCTTGATGCCTGCGGCCAGGATGGCGGCGGCTTCGTCCAGGCGGGCCTCGGCGGTCATGTCGTCGGGATGGGTGGTGTTGATCATCGGGAATCGCTCCGGCTGTGTCGTCTTGGGTTTGGACTCGTCACGGTCCGTTTCCAGATACATACCGACGATTTTTGAAAAGTGTCCCAAAAAAATGTTGGACAAGCCGGGAGATGATCGTTTATGATCTATTAAACCAAACATTGATCGACACACGAAAGGGTTTGTGTCCCATGGCAGGCAATCCAGCATTCGGCAAACGAATCAGAGATCTTCGGGAGGCCAAAAAGGCGTCAGACCCGAGTTTCTCGCTGCGCCAGTTCGCCCAGGCGGCAGGCATCAGCGCCACCTTCGTCAGCAAGATCGAGAACGGCGAATTTGATCCTCCGGCAGTCGACAAGATCAAACGCATGGCCGTTCTTCTGGATGTCGATCCGGATGAATTGTTGGCTTTGGCTGGCAAGGTAGATCCGGATTTGCCGGAGATTATTCGCGAGCAGCCCAAGGCCATGGCGGATTTTTTGCGCACTGCGCGAGATTTGAATCTTGGCGCGAACGAAATCACCGCGTTGACGCGCCTGATTCGGGAATACGGCACCAAAAAGCCTCCGGAGGGACCGGCATGAATTTCCAGCCTATGCAAAAAGAAGAGATCGAAATGGCATCTCGTCTCCTGTTGCTCGGTCACTACCGGAAATTCGGCCCTGCGGGCTTCCTGCCGATTCCTGTTGAAGAAATCCTTGAATCCCATCTGGGATTGACGTTGGAGTTCGACGATCTGCGCCAGCGACTGGGAATGAATGATGTGCTTGGGGCTACCTGGGTGAATGATCGGCGCGTGGTGGTCGATATCTCCTTGGACCCCACCGTCGATCCCCGGCAGGAGGGGCGTTACCGTTTCACGCTGGCACATGAACTGGGACACTGGGAGTTGCACCGGCACGATTTCGAGAATGGAGTTGCTCAACGCGGTGCCTTTCGGCAAAAGATACCGCCTTCCATCGTCTGCCGCACCAGTACGAGCAAGGATCCCATGGAGTGGCAGGCAGATCTCTTTGCCAGCTACCTGTTGATGCCAACCAAGATGCTTTTCGATGTATGGTCATCCATTTTCGACACCTCCGACGCCTATGATGCAGCAAACGAAATGGCGGAACTCATCTCCCGGTGGGACGGACAGAGTGGAAGTGGTCGCCCAGTCGTTTCCGTTGCCAGGGAGATGGCCAGGGCGTTCCATGTTTCTGGTCAAGCCATGCAGATCCGCCTGCAACATGTAGGATTGATCAGACTGACCGCGAATTGAAACGATCGGGACTCCGTGTGGGTCCCTGTTTTTTTGCGTGTTTTGTTTAAAGTTCATTATACGATCTTATCTACTTACATCAGTTCAAAACAAGGGGAAAAGCATGTCAAACATCGCGGAAACCCTGGCGCGGGTGAATGCGCCACCGCCGGAGTTCTGGGAAAACGATCTGGAGATGGGGCTTGGGCTATTGCTCCCGGAGATCGAACGGGATGACGCCCGCAACGACTGGATCGCCCACTTGAACGGTCGCCAGATGGAGATGGTGTGCGCCGCGTTGCAGCTTCCGGTGGAAGAACGCGTGCGGGAACGGCGGGAAACGTTGCGCGGGGTCAATGGGCAGTTGGTGCCCTTTTGGCTGATGGATCGGTTTGGCGCAGGGAGCGTTCCTATATGACCTCCTTGAACACAATCCCGTTGCCGCATCGTTGAGCCAATTTTGGAATCTCTCCGATGATCGGACGATCCAGCTTTCTGGTGCCGCAGTACGGGCCTTCCACTTCGGAGAATTGGTATGATCGGCTCGGTGATTTCCGCCACGCTCTCCCAGGCCGAACAGGATTACGCCTGGAGCGGCACCCTGGAGGTGACGAACCCGGCATCCTT
>JADGAB010000107.1 GCA_015232245.1 Magnetococcales bacterium
GAACACCAGCCATGGCTGCTGGCCTCGCTGATCATGTATGGACGGTTCATGAGTGGATTTCATTTCCATCCCGACCTGTTAGGTTAACGTAAGGCACCGCCGAAAGGCGTTGGATACTGCTTTTTTCCATTGTTTACAAGGGAGATCCTTATCTGCTGATCAATCGGCAGGATCCCCTGTGGCTTGGCCGCATTCTTGATCAAATGCCAGACACCATGTCCCACATGGCGCAAGTTTGGATCGATCAGCGCAAGAAAGAGAAATGATGGCTCTTCAGGTTTTTGCATACCTGGGTGACTTCGCCCCTTGGCAAACCAGACGGGATATAAATGGACGAACGACCTTATAAGATGGGGTGGCCCCCCTGAATACTATCTGCAGTACTGGTCGCTGGCGAAACCGGTTGTGGATGCCAGTTCTGCCTTTGGGTTTCGGGGGTGGGCCCTCGCTCAAAGGTTGATTGCCTACTTTATGCTCCCGTTTTCATGCCGTTCTTGATGTCTGCTTGCCCAACGGAAAAGCCATCTAGAAGGTGCAGGTACGCTTCCCCCGGATGAACGAATTAAATTTTTTGTTTCGCTTGTCGATACAAAAAAATGGTTGTGCAGCCCGAGGAGGAATTTGAAATGATATCCCAATTCGCTCAAGAGATTCTGGCCAAGGGCAAACCTGAATGGGTGGCGATAGGTCGGCAAGAAGGTATTCAGATCGGTGAACAAAAAGGACGCCAGGAAGAAGCCGCTTCCATGTTTTTGAAACAGATGCGCCGCAAATTCGGCCAAACGCCAGACTGGGCGGTCGAAAAGGTGACGACGGCGAAGCTGGAACAGATCGAAACTTGGAGCGACAACTTCGTCTTCGCCAATTCCGTGGATGAGGTGTTCGCATCCTGACCTCTGGCCCTCTGGACCAGAGAATGACGGCAAGGCCATCGCCCAGCCAAACGCAGTCCCAAAACTGGTCCACGGGTGCCATGCGGCACACGGAAGAAATTTCGACATGCCGCATGAAAGCCTTTGCAGATCATGCCGGATCGTCATTCGTTGAATCAGTTGGCGACCGAAATGCCCTTGAACTTTACTCCGTGTTGCACCGCAACATCGGGCAGAGAATTTGGTTTGGAAATCCAATTTCGGTACGCCATTACACATTTTTTACCATTACGCAGTCTTCCGTATTCTTCCGCACAAACCAACAAATCAAGGAGTTAGGCAAAGCTGGCTTATTCCAGTTTCCGCCGTCTTACTCCGTCTTCCGTTGTCATCCGCGCACGTTGGGGGTAAATTGGGGGTAAATTGGGTTGGGGGTAAATTGCTTACCCCCAGAATTTTACCCCCAGGAGATACCCCCAGAATGCCGCTCACTGAAATCGCTGTGCGTCAGGTCAAGCCCGCCGATAAGCCCATCAGGATGTACGACCAGGAGGGGATGTATCTGGAGGTAAGCACCTCGGGAAAAAATATTGGCGGTTGAAGTTCCGTCTGGATGGCAAAGAACGTGTCCTCGCCCTGGGAGTCTATCCAGAGGTGTCATTGAAACAGGCCCGTGAGAAGCGCGGGGAAGCCCGCAAGCTGATCGCCGATGGAATTGACCCTGTGGCAAAAAAGCAAGAAGCGGCCATGCCGCCACCAGTTGAGCATATCGAAACTTTCGAATCCATGGCCCGGCAATGGCTGTCTACTATGACCCCCACATGGAGCCCTGATCACCTCTTGCTCGTCACTCGTCGCCTGGAGCGCGATGCTTTCCCCGCCATCGGTCATCGCCCTGTCAACGAGATCAAGTCTCCAGAGGTGCGGGAGATGCTCTTGAAAATGGCGTCGCGGGGAGTATCGTGCTCTGTCCATCGCGTCAAGCAGATCACGGGCGCTGTCTTCCGCTTCGCCATCGCTCTTGGCAAAGCGGAAGTCGATCCCACCTATGCCCTGGCGCGCACCATCCCCATCGCAAAAGAGCAGCATCACCCTTCCGTCACCACCCCCAAGGAGGTTGGGGCATTGCTCCGGGCCATCGATGGCTATAACGGCAGTCTGGTCACTCGCTGTGCCCTGCGCCTGGCACCTTTGGTCTTCGTGCGACCCGGAGAGTTGCGCCATGCCGAATGGACAGAACTGGATCTGGAAGGGGGCGAATGGCGCATCCCTGCCGCCAAGATGAAAATGCGGGAACAGCATATCGTCCCAATGTCGCGCCAGGCGGTGACAATCCTGCATGAACTACACCCTCTGACAGGATCGGGTAAATACGTTTTCCCAAGTCCAAGGACGAATGCCAGGCCGATGAGCGAAAATGCCGTTACAGCAGCGTTACGCCGGATGGGGTATGCAGTTGGAGAGATGACCGGCCACGGTTTTCGTTCGATGGCATCAACGCTTCTGCATGAGCAGGGATGGAATCGGGATGCCATCGAACGCCAGCTCGCTCATGCAGAGCGAAACGCAGTCCGGGCCGCCTACAACTACGCCGAACACCTGCCAGAACGCCGCCGCATGATGCAAGCCTGGGCAGACTACCTGGACGGGCTGAGGGGAGGAATCGTTTCGTGAAACGCTACATGAAACGCACATACAGATACAGACGTAGACAAAGAAAACACCACCCCCTTCCCCCGCCTCGGGGGCTGTGTGGTGGTGGTGTTTTCGCTTCGCTTGAAAGGCAACGGAGGAAAGGCTGTGGTGGTGGGGTCAGGTCAGTGCGGGAAGAAGGTCTTGAGGATGAGTGCGACAATGCCGCCGACGGTTACAGCCATGCCCCAACGCAAGGTTGAAAGCTCGCCATGGATCTTGGCCATATCGGCGGTCATCTCCAGCTTGAGTTCCCGTAAATCGCCCTTGGTGGCTAATTCTTTCAGTTGATTATCCTGGACTTCTCGCATCGCCTCTGCGTGAGCTTCCGCCTGTTTTTCATCCACTCCAACGGCCTTGAGAGTCTTGACGTATTTCAGAGTGTCGAAGGTAATCGCGGTCATGCAATGTGCTCCTTGACTTGGAGTGTACGATGGTGCCAGTGTATCACGTCCAGATGGGATTGAGTGGGAAATTTATGGGCTTGATTGCGTCTGAAACGCTCAAAGCAAACTGGTTTGTTGATTGCTTTTGATAAACTTCAAACATAAGGATGAAATAAAACATGTCCGATGGAAATATAGTGCTAATCGCAATTGCAGCAATTCTTTACGTAGTATTGTTCGCTAAAATTATTCTTTACATTAGGAACAATAATAGACTAATCAATGAGAAAATAACAAAATTTAATAATATTGACAGTAAAGATACAGAAACAAACCAAGAAATATATGTGAACGAAATAATAAAAAATAAATTCTTATATGCAAAAGTCTCTTTTATATACAAAGACAGAGAAGGAAAGATAACAAACAGGACAGCATCTGTAAATATGTATAAAAACCAGGGACAAGAATATCTTCAATGCTACTGCTATTTAAGAAACCAACTTAGAACATTTATCGCACGGAATATGTCAAATTGTGTTGATATTGATACAGGAGAAAAGTTTAACAATGTATCTGACTTGATGGAAACAAAATTAAGCAGGACGATGTTTTATAAAATGTTTGAATACGATGACTTGTTAAGTTGTCTTGTATTTATTGCGAAAGCAGACAAAAGAATAACAAGAGCAGAGAAAGATATTATATCTTTAACCGCATCAGAGTTGACAGGAAAAGAGCAAGACAAAGAACAAACTGATTATTGGATAAGTATTTCACAAGATTTAACGCCTTCGTCTTTTAATAATTATGTCATGAAGGTTGTTAATAACAATGATGTTGTACAATTTGACGTTCTTATGAATGCGGCTGAAAAAATTCTTTCAACCAGAAAAACACCTGACAATATTCAGACTGCGTTCTATGATTCCATCAAAAGTATCGGTGAGAAGTACCGTGATGCAAGAACAAGAAAAAAAGAAGCACTGGAGAACAAAACTCAAAACACATGAATTTCCCTCTTGACACCTACACCAAACCAATGCTTCAATTTCACCCGGAGTTTGACACCTCCAAACCAAATACCACAGGCGGACAACCGCCCCCGTCAGAATTGGCGCTTTTTTTGTGCCCGCTTTTCAGCGTGGCGCATTTCCTGCATCGATTCGCGCCAAGACTCCGGGGGATTCGGCCATGTCCAAGCCGCAAGGCCAAAGACCGGATGCCCAACCTGTGGTGGGGTGTCAACCCCCGGAGTCTGAACGCTTGACACTCGTTCACGCTCCGGCAATTTCCATTGCAGCCACAGGAGCACCCCCATGAAACCCACCAGAACCACTGAAGCCAGCCTATACCGGGCAATCAATCTGCTGAATTTCCTCAAGATCGGACTCATCCAATGGGATGGTCAAGTAGCACCAGAACTTTCACGCAGCGACATTGACGCCCTGAGAGAGATGGTTGATGCCATCCTCGATGCGACGTTGACGGTCGAAAAGGGGATGGTGAAATGAACACTCTCCCCTTGATCAGCTTTATCCTTGGTCGGTTACAGGTGTTGCGGGAGCAGCTTGCCCGGCACAATCACCGCTATCACGTCCTGGACGCCCCGGAGATCACCGACGAGGCCTACGACGCCCTGTTCCGGGAGTTGGTTGAACTGGAGCAGGCCCATCCGGAGTGGATCACCCCGGACTCACCCACCCAGAGGGTGGGGGCGGCCCCCATGGAGGGGTTTGCCAAGGTGATCCATCACGTACCGATGCTCTCCATCGATACCGTCCCAGACCTAGCCGATTTCCACCGCCGGGTCAGTGACGCTCTGGGAGAGACGGAGATCGACTATGCCGCCGAACCGAAAATCGATGGTGTCGCCGTCAGTCTGATCTATCAGGCGGGCGTTCTGATCCAGGCCGCCACCCGGGGCGACGGCAGAGAAGGCGAAGAGATCACCGCGCAGATCCGCACCATCCCTTCGGTTCCGCTGCGACTGCTGGGATCCGGCCATCCGGAACGCCTGGAGGTGCGGGGCGAGGTGTTCATTACCCTGGAGGCGTTTGCCAGGTTCAATGAAAATGCATTGATGAATAACGAAAAACCGTTCGCCAATCCACGCAACGCCGCGGCGGGCAGTCTGCGTCAGCTTGATCCGCGCATCACCGCCCGACGTCCATTGAAGCTCTTCTGTCACGGCGTTGGCGAGGGGATCGCCGCCGATTGGCCTGCCACCCATGATCAGATGATGCAACGCTTTCGCGCCTGGGGTCTGCCCACCTGTCCGGATGCTGCGGTGGTACACGGTGTGGAAGGGTGCTGCGCCTACTACCAGCAACTTTTAGAAAAACGGGATCGTCTGCCGTATGAAATCGACGGCATGGTGTTCAAGGTGAATCAACTGGCCTGGCGCGAACGCCTGGGCTTCGTCTCCCGAGCGCCGCGCTGGGCGGCGGCCTGCAAATTCCCCTCCCGGGAAGCCCTGACCCTCGTGGAAGCGATCGATATTCAGGTGGGTCGCACCGGCGTTCTGACTCCGGTCGCCCGTCTGCAGCCGGTCGGCGTGGGCGGTGTGACGGTCACCAACGTCACACTGCACAACTTCGAGGAGCTGGCGCGCAAAGAGGTACGGGTCGGCGATACGGTTCGGGTCCGGCGCGCCGGCGACGTGATCCCGGAGGTGGTGGAAGTGGTGCTGGAAAAGCGTCCTGCCGCAACCCAACCCGTTGCCCTGCCGCTCTGCTGTCCGGTGTGCGGCGGCGAGGTGTCGAAAAGCGAAGGCGAGGTGGCCATCCGCTGTGTAGAGAACTTTGCCTGTCCGGCCCAATTGAAAGAGGCGGTCCGGCATTTTGCCTCCCGACGCGCCATGAACATCGAAGGCGTGGGCGAAAAACTGGTGGAACTGCTGTTTGCCAGACAGTTGATCGGCACTGTCGCCGATCTCTATCGCCTGTCCGTCAGACGCGCCGAGTTGATCGAGCTCGATCGAATGGGGGAAAAGTCGGTGGACAACCTGCTTGCCGCCATCGAAGAGAGCCGGAAACGGGATCTGACCCGCTTTCTGTTTGCTCTGGGCATTCGTGAGGTCGGTGAGGCGACCGCCGCCTCGCTGGCGCGCCATTTCGGTGCCATCGCGCCGCTGATGGCGGCCAGCGAACAGGATCTGCAGGGAGCGCCGGAGGTTGGCCCGGTCGCCGCCGCGCGGGTTTGGCACTTTTTCCGCGAGCCGACCAATCAGACGGTACTGGAACGCCTGCTGGCCGAACCTGCCACCGGTTGGCATCGGGCGGCGGTCTCCACCGGTTCCGGGGGTGGAGATCATCCCCTGGCCGGGGCCACGGTGGTGCTCACCGGAACCCTTGGCCGCTGGAGCCGTTCGGAGGCCAAGGCTCGTCTGGAGGGGCTGGGGGCCAAGGTGTCGGGGAGTCTTTCCAAACGGACCCGTTATCTGGTCGTGGGGGAGGCTCCCGGCTCCAAGCTGGCGCAAGCCAAAGAACTGGGGGTGGAGATTCTGGACGAGGCGGCTTTGGCGGCACTCTTTCAGGGGGAGTCCGGCGGGAGTGAAGTTGGTGAGGAGGTGGTGAAATGATCGCCACCAAAGCCTATGGATGGATCCGGGTCAAGACCAACCTGCACGATGATGTGGGCGTGTGGGGATTGAGCGAGAAGGCGGAACTGATGCTTTACCGGCTGATGCACATGCCGAACCGGGAGGAGGATCTGCCGGTCGGGTATGTCCTGGCCCGAACCCGGTCGGACCAAACCGCGATGGATGAAGCTGTGGCCGCCGGGGTGTTGGGGATTGTCAACGGGACCGTCACCCTGTCGCCATCCGTCATGCCGACGTTCACCCCGGAACAGAAGCGGCAGGCGACCTTCCGAGCGAAAGGAAAGGCCACACCAACAGCTCCAACTACTGACGCGGCCCCAACCCCAGAGCCGCAACCGCAACCGTCCTCTCCGGAAACAGAGCCGCAGCCCCTACCGACCATCACTCAGGCCCCAGCCCTGCAACCACCAGCCATGGAAGACTTGATCTTTCCGGAGCAAGTCACCCAGGCAGAGCAACCGGCCATGCGCTCCCTCCTCGCATGTCTCCAGATTGACCAGGCACAAGCTGTACTCGACGAGATGGCCGGATACATCTTCAACGGCAAGACCATCTCCAATCGCATCGGCTGGGTGCGCACGCTGACCACCAGGACGGTCAAGGGGGCGTTTATCCCAGAACTCGGCGTCGCCATCGCGGAACGGCACAGGATCATCACGACACCCCTGCCCATTCCCGACCACTCCCCGCCGCCACCGCCACTTGATGAGACCCTGGCACGGGTGACAGACCCGACGCTCAAGGCGGTCATGGAACGCATCCGCAACAATCATTTCAATCTGAAGGAAGCAGCATGAGCGACTATGATGAGATTGTAGACGAAATTGAAGGTGTAATTCGGGATGTGACTGCCAGCTTGGGTATGCTGGTGGCATGTCCTGTGCACGAATTGAGCCGATCGCAGCAGGAACTTGTATTGAAACAAGCAAGGGGAATGCTTTCCAAAATTGACTCGCGTTGGATCGCCAGGGCAACGCTTCCCAGGATCGGAAAGGAACGGCAGGAGAAGTTCAAGCGGGATGAGGCGATGCTTTCATCCAAGATTGCTCAAATTATCGATGAATATCGAAACCTTCCCATGGTTGCCCCTACACAAAAAACACCGGCACCTCCACCGCATCCTGCACCCGCACCGCGCGCCCATCCCGCACTGTGACCCGATCTCCCACGTTGCCGCCCCCGTCCAGCGCGACTTCGACCACCCCCTGGGCAGTGGCCACCCGCACCGAGCCATTGGTCATCGAGACGATCCTGCCAGCCACAGCCACTCGTCCGGCCAGCATCTCGCGCAAATCAAACAAGGGACTCGACATAACGCAGCAACTCCAGAGAAGTGGTCAGTTTGTTGCCCTGGGCCGAATGGCTCACGGAGGTGATCTTGCCGCGCCAAGAGCGGCCCATCAGGGCGTCGTGGACCTCGACGAGTTGCCCGGGCATGAAGCCGGGACGGTGCAGACAGGTAAGAGAGACCTCCTGGAGCGATTCACCGGCATCGATTTCGGCTCTCCCTCGTGACCGTTTTGCGTCGTCGGTGGCGAGCAGTGGATCGGAGATGTCCGCGCCCCGGAACGCCCCGTCGCCACGCTGGCAGAAGATCTCGCCGGAGCCAAGCCGCACCCCGGTCGTGCCCGCGAAACGGACCTGGAACGGGAAGGCGTCATGCCCGGCCACGGTCTCCGGCACCCAGGCGATCCAGTGCTGCGCGATGGAGCGATAGGTCACCCGGACGATGGCCATCCCGGCGAATTGGGCGGTGACGGTGCGCTGGTCGGTCTCCAAAGTCAGAGGGCCGAGATTGAGGCCGAACCACAACTCGGAGTCGATTCCCAGGGCAGGTTTGCTTAAGGTGGCGGTCGTGGCGAGGGAGAAGACCAGATCCTCGGTGAGGGTGATCTCCTCCTGACCGTCGAGCCAGACGACACCGGTTGAAACCAGGGGGTCAAGCAAGGTTACGTCGTCTCCCACATGGATCATCAGATGCACCGCGTCCCCGCCATAGAACGTGGTGCGGCCTTCGTTCGGGCCGTCGATCCGGCCATCAACCTCGGCAGTAAGAAAGCCGGTACTGCCGCTCGGAAGGTAGCCTCGGACCAGCACCTTGTTGACCCGGGTGCGCAGGGTGTGAGATTCGCGGCAGGAGAGGTTGTCCGATTCGTCGGTCAAGACATGATCCACAACCGCCGTGGACCAATCCGGCACGGCGACGGGAAAGCGGTGACGCACCTGCAACCGGCCATCTGGTGTTGATTCGATCCGACCACCGGCAGCCTCGGCGATGGTTTTGACCACATCCAGAGGAGTTGCGTCGTGGAACTCCAGCCGTCCTGGCGGGATCAGCCAGTCCACCAACTCCCACGGAATAGTATCGCCGACAGCCTCTTCGGCGGCGGTCCGGGCCGTCGTGGGTAAGGTCCAGGAGCGATCCGCAGGGGTGGCGCGCGGAGCGGCAAAACGCGCGGTGGGGCTGATCACCGACACCGTAAGCCGGGGCATACCAACGCCGTCTCGCTCCAGCATCTTGTTGTCCACGATCATTTCGAACACCTCCTCACCCAACTGCACGGTGATCGGGTCATCGATGCGGATACGCTGGAAGGCTGCCGGGTCGGAGATCTCCAGTGTGCCGCTCCAGGCGAAGTCGCCCTCGGCCTGGGAGATGGTGGCGGACAGGATCATATCCAAACTCCCTTGTGAAAAGCCCGGACGGCAGAGCCGTGGATCAGGACGTTGCGGAGGTCGGAAAGGTTCCACACCTGGCTGGATGACCCGGTTACCAGGGTGCGCTGGAGGATGCGATAATGCATGGCCCTCTGCGCCTCTACATGGGTGATGGTCGCCCATGGGGCGTCACACCGGGTAGCGACCACAGGAAGCGAGGACCATTCAGCACTGTACCGGGCGGCAGTGGTGAAGCGGTACGGGATGATGAATGACACCTTGAGCGGCGCATTGCCGTAGGGGGTCGCGGCCCCCATGGAGGCATACCAGGTGCCGTAGCCTGCCGACAGGCCGGAGCGGACGATGGCGCAAGGATCCCATGCCTGGTCCCAGGCGGCAGACGTCATCCATGCTCCGAACGGCTGACCACACTGCGCCTGAATCCGGAATCCGCCCCATTTTTGTTCGGACCAGACATCGAGCCGGATCGAATACGGCATGGCCAGGGCAGCGCGGACTTGCGTGTTGCCCCAGAAAGAAATCCTCTGGGCGACCACGAAAACTGCACCGGTCTGTCCGGCGATGGGTGCTGCCGCGATGGCAACGGATGAGATCGCCATGGCATCAAGCCGTCAGGCGCACATGCAGGTCGGACCCGGCCACCGATGTCCCCACCTGGACGACATCCAGGGTGAACCAGTCCGAGGATGTCAGCTCCAGGGTGACGGGCGCGGTGGCCATGCGGTGACTCCCGGCGGCGATGCTGCCGGTGGCGACAGATGTGCCATTCTTGCGCAGGGTGAACTGGATGGAACTCCCGACAGGAGCCGTGCCGATCCAGGCTTCCAGCGACCCGAACGCAACCGCCTGGGGCGGATA
>JADGAB010000108.1 GCA_015232245.1 Magnetococcales bacterium
GGCCAGCGGATCGGCCACCGGCGACCGTCACGGTGTCCGGGAGGCGCTGATCCAGGTGACCGGAACAGCCCAGGCCCTGATCACCCGTCCCGTGGCCACCGTGGAACGGTTCCAGAGCCGCCTGACCGAGCTTTCCCAACTGGATCGGGAAAACCGGCAGTACAAGGCGGAACTGGAACGGCTTCGTCCCCTGGGAGTCCGCCTGGAGGAACTGGAAAAAGAAAACCAGCGCCTCAAGTCCCTGCTGCAGATGCGTCCCGATCCCAACTTCCACGCCCTGGCTGTCCGGGTGGTGGGGGACTCCTCCTCGGCTTTCGCCCGCTCCTTCATCGTCAACGTCGGTCGTCAGGATGGGGTGATCGTCAATGCCCCGGTCACGGTCCCGGATGGGCTGGTGGGTCGGGTGGTGCGCGCATCGGAGTCCGCATCCCTGGTGCTTTCCATGCTGGATCTCAACTCCCGGGTGCCGGTGCTGATTCAACGCTCCCGGGTCAAGGCCGTGGCCGCGGGTCAGAACGATACCCAGTTGAGCCTGGAATATCTCCCCAAGGATGCCGATGTGGTGGTGGGGGATCTGGTGGTCACCTCCGGCACCGGCGGGATCTTCCCCAAAGGGCTGGTCGTCGGCAAGGTGGTCTCCCTGGAGGCCGGAGAAGACGGCCTGTTCCGGGAAGCCATGGTGCAACCCATGGTGGATTTCGACCGCATCGAAGAGGCCCATCTGTTGCTGCCCCAGGCCGCCAAACCGTCTCAATACTCCCCTACTCCTTGAAACAACCGAAGATGAGGCGTACCCGGATGCCATGATGGTCTCGTTGCTGATTCCTTGGCTGCCGGCCCTGACCATCTTCATGGCGGCCGTGGTCCAGGAAATGGCCCTGCCCTTTCCCGCCTGGGCGGTGTTTCGACCGGATCTGGTGCTCATCTGTCTTTTCTACTGGCGTCTGTATCGCGCCGACCGTTGCGGTCCGGTGCTGGCGTTGCTGGCCGGCCTGCTGGTGGATGTGGTTTCCGGCGCGCCTCTGGGACTCAATGCCATTTCCGATATCCTTCTGGTCCTGCTGGTAGGCCGGTTTGGCCGCCTGATCCGTTCCGTGGATTTCCATTACCTGTTGTTCGTCGTGCCGATTCTCGTCTGTCTGACCGAGGGGATGCAGGTCGCTTTGGCCTCCCTCAAATGGGGATTGGCGGTACGCTGGCATCTGTTGGCCGGACGACCCGTGGCCACCATGTTGATCGCTCCCACGGTGATCTATCTGCTGGTCCTGATCCATCAGACCTGGCTGGAGGAGAGGCATGCTCAGCGATGAACGGGAACAGTTCCGGGGAGATGCCCGGCGGCGTCTGCTGCTGGTGGGCGGATGCCTGGCCGCCGGATTCGTGGTCCTGGGAGGACGGCTGTTTCATCTGCAGGTGATGCGGGGCGGGGAGTATCGCACCCTGGCCGAAGACAATCGCATCAGCCTCAAACCCATCACCGCGCCACGGGGACGGATTTTCGATCGGGAAAACCGCACCCTGGTGGAAAACATCCCGGATTTCGAAGTGGTGGTGGTGCCGGAGTTGGCCGGACCGCTGCGAATGCTTTTAAAACGCCTCGGGCGGCACATCGATCTGACCGAAGACGAGATCAAACACCTCCTGCAACAGGCCAGAAAACAGCGCTCCTTTCTGCCCCTTCGGGTCAAGTCCCACCTGAGCTGGGAACAGGTGAGCAGCATCGAGGTGCGCATCCACGAGTTCCCCGGCGTGGATCTGCAAAACCAGTCGGTGCGCTATTACCCCTTCGACGCGCTGGCCTGTCATGTGCTGGGTTATCTGGGAGAACCCCATGAAGGGGAGAGAAAACGTTTTTCCCGGATCAACTTCCGCGCCGGCGATCTGGTGGGCAAAAGCGGCGTGGAACAGCGCTTCGAGGAGTTTCTGCGCGGTCGGGAAGGGGTGCTGGAGATGGAGGTCAACGCGGTGGGACGCCATGTGCGGGAGTTGCACCGCAATCCGTCCGAACCGGGAGAGGATCTCCATCTCTCCATCGATTCCGATCTGCAGAAAGAGGCCCAGGACGCCCTTGGCGAGGAGGTCGGGGCCGTGGTGGCCATGGATCCCAACAACGGGGAGATCCTGGCCATGGTCAGCACCCCCTCCTATGATCCCAATCAGTTCATACGCGGTTTCAGCCACGCCCAGTGGCAGTCCTTAAGCACCGATCCCCACCGTCCCCTGATCAACAAGGCCCTGCAGGGACAGTATCCTCCGGGCTCCACCTTCAAGATCGTCGTTGCCCTGGCCGGTCTGGCGGCGGGAAAACTCGAACCCAAGGAGCAGGTCAACTGCGGCGGATATCTGGTCAAGGAGGAGCAGCGTTTCTACTGCTGGCGGCGCACGGGACATGGCAGCGTGGGGTTGTTGCAGGCCCTCACCCAATCCTGCGATGTCTATTTCTACAAACTGGCCGAAAGACTGGGCATCGACGCCATCGAGCGTCAGGCGCGACGCATGGGACTGGGAGCGGCCACCGGGGTCAACCTGGACGGGGAGAGACCGGGACTGATCCCTTCCCGCACCTGGAAACGCAAGATGTTCAAAACCGGCTGGTTCCCCGGGGAGACACTGATCACCGGCATCGGCCAGGGATATGTGCTGACCACCCCGTTGCAACTGGCCACCATGATCGCCACGGTCGCCAATGGCGGGACGGTCTATCGTCCCTCTTTGCTCAAACTCCAGCCGGATCAGTCTCCCGAGGTGATGACACGGAACTATTTTTCCGCCTATCATCTGGATGTGTTGCGCCAGGGGCTGGAAGCGGTGGTGCATGACACCACGGGGACGGCCTACAAATCCCGTCTGGAGGGCAACATCCGTTCCGCTGGCAAGACCGGAACCTCCCAGGTGGCGCGGCACCGGCGTGAAAAAAGTGGTCAGATCATCAAAACCACCAACGAAAAATTGCTGGATCACGCCCTGTATGTCAGTTACGCCCCGGTGGAAAAACCCCGCATCGCCATCGCCGTGGTCGTGGAACACGGCGGACATGGGGGTACCGCGGCGGCTCCGGTGGCCAAACGGGTGCTGGAACGCTATTTCAACAAATACGGACACTCGGCATGAACGATTCCGGATCGGGAAACGCCTGGTTGAGTCGGGGAGGAACCGGTTCGCTGAACTGGCCGGAACGGCTGCGACGTTTCCCCTGGAGCCTGCTGCTTTTGTTGCTGCTCACCATCTCTCTGGGATTCGGGGTGCTCTTTTCCGCCGTGGGGGGGGAACACAATCTCTGGCTGTTCTGGCGGCAGATCATTCAGACCGGTTTCGGATTGTCCATTCTGTTCGGGGTGGCCCTGGTGGCCGGAGAGAAGATCTATCGGCGTTTCGCCTACCTGTTTTATACCGGCAGTCTGCTGCTTCTGGCGATCACCATGATCATGGGCAGCGTGGGCATGGGGGCGCGGCGCTGGCTGGAACTGGGATTCTTCCGCCTGCAGACCTCGGAGTTGATGAAAGTCGCCTTGATTCTGGCCCTGGCCCGCTATTTTCATGATCGGGCCAAAGCCGGTTCCCAGGGGTGGCGGGATCTGGGGATTCCCTTCCTGATGATCCTCGTTCCCATGGCCATGATCGTCAAGCAGCCCGATCTGGGCACGGCGGTGCTGCTGGCCGGAGTGGGGATGGGCATGATCATTGTGGCGGGCATCTCCTGGAAGGTGCTTCTGACCCTGGTGATCGGTTTCGGGGCTTCCATGCCTTTGGCCTGGAACGGCTTGCACGCCTATCAGAAGCAGCGGATCATTACCCTGTTCTCCCCGGAAAGGGATCCGTTGGGATCGGGTTATCACATCATCCAGTCCAAGATCGCGGTGGGTTCCGGGGCTCTGACCGGCAAGGGGTTCATGGCGGGCAGTCAGAGCCAGTTGGATTTTCTGCCCGAACGGCATACGGACTTCATCTTTTCGGTATTGGCGGAGGAGTGGGGATTTTTCGGAGGTGTGACCCTTCTGGTGTTGTATGTTTTGATCATCCTGCGGGCGTTTCTGATCGCGGAGATGGCCAATGACCGGTTTGGATTGTTGACTGTGGTGGGGGCCACCTTGTTGTTTGCCATTCAGGTGGTGGTGAATGTGGGGATGGTGCTGGGTCTGTTGCCCGTGGTGGGGGTGCCGTTGCCCCTGATCAGCTATGGGGGCAGTTCCATGGTCACCATCATGATCGCCATGGGCCTGCTGGCCCATGTCAATCTCCACTCCAGACAGCATGGACGGTCGGTGTGAACCAAAAAACCATTGGAGAGGAAAAACCATGAAGCTTTCGGAACTGGCCAGGCGATTTTCTCTGGAGCAGCGTGGCGAGGATATGGAGATTCACAGGGTGGCCTCGCTGGAGAGCGCCGGCGCGGGGGATCTCTCTTTCGTGACCACCCGCAAATGGCTGGCCGGGGCGGAACGCGCCACGGCGCTGCTGGTGCCTCCGGATCTGGCCGAGGAGGCCGGACGCATCCTGGGGGGGAATGTGTCGCTGCTCATCAGTCGCGCCCCGGCGCTGGATGCGGGTCGGGCCGGCGTGCTGCTGGGCGGACAGGAACTCAAGGTGCGGGGGATTCATCCGGCGGCGGTGATCGATCCTTCGGCCCGGTTGGGAGAAGGTGTCGCCGTCGGTCCCCTGGCGGTGATCGGCGCCGGGGTGGTGATCGGCGCCGGGAGCGTGATCCACGCCGGCGCGGTGATCCATGACCACTCCCAGATCGGCAGTCGTTGTGTCATCCACGCCAACGCGGTGATCGGCGGTGAGGGCTTCGGCTTCGAATATCTGGATGGGGCCCATCAAAGGATTCCCCATCTGGGCATCGTGCGCATCGAGGACGATGTGGAGGTGGGTGCCTGCTCCACCGTTGACCGGGCCCGCTTCGGAGAGACCCGCATCGGCGCGGGCACCAGAATCGACAATCTGGTGCAGATCGCCCATAATGTACAGATCGGGCGCGCTTGTGTTATCGTGAGTCAAGTTGGGATCGCCGGCTCCTGTCGCATCGAGGATGGGGTGGTGCTGGCGGGTCAGGCGGGTCTGGTGCCCCATGTCACGGTGGGTCGGGGGGCCCGGGTGGCGGCTGCGACCGGTGTGGCGGTGGATGTGCCGGCTGGGGCCACATGGTCGGGGTGGTGGGGGGGATACCATCGGGAGAATCTGGCGCAGATCAATGCGTTGCGCAAATTGCCGGAGTTCATGAGAACCGTGCGCGCCTTCATGAAAGGTCGGGAGTCGGGAGAATGAGTGGTATCGAGGATGCGGTTCGCAAGACCTATTCGCAAGGGGCCAGGCAGGTGGTGGCGGAGTTGTGTTGTCCGGTGAGTTATGATCCGGCCCTGCTGGACCATCTGCCCGCGGAGATTCTGGAGCGGGATTACGGCTGCGGGGATCCTTCCCGGTATGTCCGTACCGGGGATGTGGTGCTGGATCTGGGCTCCGGGGGCGGCAAGATCGCCTACATCGCCGCCCGGCTGGTGGGTGCCGCCGGTCGGGTGATCGGCGTGGACATGAACGATGACATGCTCGCCCTGGCGCGGAAATATCAGGGGGAGATGGCCGAAAAACTGGGGGGGGATCGGGTCTCTTTCCGCAAGGGGCGGATTCAGGATCTGGCGTTGGATCTGGAGGCGTTGGAAGCCTGGCAGACGACCCATCCCGGAGAGGTTGGAGAGATGGAGCGCCACGTCCAACGACAGCGCGCCCAACACCCCATGATCCCGGATGCCAGCGTGGATCTGGTGATCTCCAACTGTGTGCTCAATTTGGTGGAGGATGGCCACAAGGAGCAACTTCTGAATGGCATTTTCCGGGTGCTCCGGCCCGGCGGACGGGTGGCGGTTTCCGACATCGTGGCGGATCGTCCCATTCCAGCCCATCTGAAAGCGGATGGGAAGTTGTGGTCCGGGTG
The DNA here is from genome assembly GCA_015232245.1 of Magnetococcales bacterium. Classification (GTDB taxonomy): domain Bacteria; phylum Pseudomonadota; class Magnetococcia; order Magnetococcales; family Magnetaquicoccaceae; genus Magnetaquiglobus. Next base: position 5,930 of record JADGAB010000108.1, read on the forward strand.
CATCTCCGGGGCGTTCGAGGAGGTGGAGTTCCTGCGCGCCTTTCGGCGGGCCGGCTTCATCGGCGTGGCCTTCGACAAATGGGAGCCGGATCCCTGGCGGGTGGTGGAGGGGATCGTCTTTCGTTCCGTGACCCTGACTGCGGTCAAGCCCCTGTCGGCGGATGCGGACGCTGGCCCATACGTGGTCATCCAGAAAGGGCCCTTCCCCGAGGTGGTGGACGACTCCGGGCAGCGCTATCCCGCCGGGGAGCGCGTCACGGTTTCGGCGCAGACCTATGCCCGGCTGGGTCAGGAGCCCTTTGCCAAGTGGTTTATCCGTCTGCCTCCCGCATCCGTCGGGGGAGCGCCGGTTGATTCGTGCGGATGCGCTCCCCGGGGCTGTTGCTGACCCGGGCGCGGCTTTGTCCACCCTGTTGCCCGATCCTCTTCGCAAAGCGCGACTCTCCCTGAATCTGCTTGGCCGGGCCCCTGAGCCCGGTTGCAGCAAAACCCGTCTGATTCCAACCCTGGGGCCTTTGGGAGCCGCCCAGGCCCATGCCGCTCTTTTGACGCATGTGGCCCGGGTGGCGAGAAACTGGTGCGCGGTACCGGAGAGCGGACGCCTGTTCCGCCTCTGGGGCACGCCGGATTTCGCCTCGCCCCTTTTGGCGGATCTGGCGAATGAGAGCCAGCGCCGCATCCAGCCCGAAGGGGATCTGGGGGAGCGGCTTGACTGGATCGCCCGGGCCGGTCTGGCAGAGGCGGAAATGGCGCTGCTGCTGGGTGGTGACGCTCCGTCCGTGGATTCTGCGACCCTGGATCTGGCGGAACATCGGCTCTCCAGCCATGCGGCGCTGTTGGTGCCTGCCAGGGATGGGGGGTATGTGCTGTTGGGATTGCGAGACCATGCTCGCCAATTATTTGCCGACATCCCCTGGGGAAGCGACCGGGTGGCGGAACGGACACGGGAGATTTTGCGGGAGTTGGCCTGGTCCTGGGAAGAGATTCCGGGCCATTGGGATGTGGACAGAATCGAGGATTGGGAACGGTTTATCGCTCTGCATAAGTTGGTCCGATAATTGCTCAACACCATAGTGTCTTGACATGAGGTTGACTGGAAGATCGCGTGGGTGGAGCTACGCAAGGAATCTTTCTTTAAAAAATGAAGATGCGATCTTCCAGGTCAACCTCCTGGTCCAGACACGAAAGGTGCGAATCAACGTGTTGCTTTATCGGAATCCATGGGAGTCTTATGATGGGCGAGTTCCCCCACACAAATCAGGAAGCGCATCCACTCGATCCGCGGGTCAAGGCGTTTGCCCAGGCTCCGGCCTTGACAGATGCCACGCGCGCGGCCTACTGGGGCGATCTGCGCCGTTTTATCGACTGGGGCGGAGCCATTCCGGCGCATGAGAAAATGGTGGCCACATATCTGGTCGAACATGCCGACAGTCACAAGTTCGCCACGCTGGCCCGCTGGCGGGTGTCGCTGGGCAAGGCCCATTCCGCCCAGGGTCTGGAAGATCCCACGAAAACCGAACTGGTCAATACGGTACTCAAGGGCATCAAGCAGAAGCATGGCCGGGAACAGCGTCGCGTGGCTCCCCTGACCGGCAGCCAGACCTCGGCGGTGCTCAACGTCATGGGCGATCGGCTGAAAGACCTGCGGGACAAGGCTTTGATCCTGGTTGGTTTCTCCGGTGGTCTGCGCCGTTCCGAACTCACCAGTCTCACGGTGGAGAATCTTCGGGAACGTACCGGCGGCATGGAGCTCTCCTTGAGCACCGGTCGCCTGGTGATGATTCCCCATGGCCAGGATCCGGTCTGTCCGGTGACTGCCCTGAAGGCATGGCTGGCCGCCTCGGGCATCGAAACCGGCGCGGTCTTCCAGGGCATCAACCGGCATGGCCGGATCTCCGGTCAACCCCTCACCGGCCACGGCGTGGCCCTGGTGATCAAGGAACGGGTCAAGGCCGTGGGTCTCGATCCGAGTCGTTACAGCGGTTGCAGCCCCCGGGTGGGAGGCATTCTGGAAGGTGCCCAGGATGAATGCAGTGGCATGCTGGATTTTGATCCCTTGCCCAAGGCGGCCCACGGCCATCAATAGAGCAGTGGTTCGGCCCGGGAAGGAAGAATCAGCAGACCGCGCGCATCCAGATCGCGGGCGGTCTCCAGAATCGATCTCCGGGCCGACTCCACCTGCTTGACAGGCAAGGAGGCCCCCATGAGCCGGGACTCTTGCAGCTCCGCCGCCCCCTGGCGGGAGAGATTCCGGGAAAAACATCGCACCATCTTCTCATCCGCTCCCCGCAGGGCCACAGCCAACAGCTCCGCCGGAACCTCCCGCAGCAGAATCTGCATTCCCCGGTCGTCCATGCCTGTCAGATCCTCGAACAATACCATATCATCCCGTACTGCCCTGGCCAGTTCTGCCGACGCCTGTTCCAGATGGGCCAGAAGCCGATCCGTGGTTTTCCGGTCCAGACGCTGCAGAATCCTGGCCACGTGAGCGGTGCTCATGGAACTCTCCCGCCTGGCAACGGGCGATCTTTTTGTCCGGAGTCGTGCATGTCTTTTCATTCCCTGTCGGACGCCATGGGCCGTGTGTGGTCCGCCTTGGCGATCTACTTCGAACCCAAGGTGGTGGTGATCCTGTTGCTGGGTTTTGCCAGCGGACTCCCTTTGGCCCTTACCGTAGGTACGCTCTCATTATGGCTGGCCGAGGCGGGGGTGAGCAAGACCTCGATTGCCCTGTTCGCCCTGGCGGGGGCACCCTACACCTTCAAGTTTCTCTGGTCTCCTCTGGTGGATCGCATGCCCATTCCCGGGTTGACCACCCGTTTGGGACAACGGCGCGGCTGGGGAGTTCTCACCCAGTTGGCGTTGATCGCGAGCATCCTGGCGCTGGGAGCCAGCCATCCGGCCAGGGATCCTTTCTGGACCGCCTGGTTTGCCCTGGCGGTGGCCTTCTGGTCCGCCACCCAGGATATCGTCATCGACGCCTATCGGGTGGAGAGCCTGGAGGAGCGGCAGTACGGGGCCGGAGCGGCCATGAGCGTGCTTGGCTATCGGTTGGGCATGGTGGTCTCCGGCGCGGGAGCGCTTTATCTGGCCACCTTCTGGGGTTGGTTCACCGCCTACGCGGTGATGGCCGGTTTGATGGGTTTGGGAGTTCTGGTGCTGCTGTTCAATCCAGAACCGGTTCGGCCTGGACGGGAGGAGAGCGGTTTGTCGTCCGTTGATGCCCGTCTGCAGGGAAAATCAGGGTGGCGGGGCAGGGCGGTGCGCTGGATCGCGGCGGCGGTGATCGCTCCCTTTGCCGAATTCATGAGTCGCAAGGGGTGGCTTTTGACCCTGCTGTTCATTTTATTGTACAAATTCGGCGACGCCCTGGCCGGGGTGATGAGCGGACCGTTTTATGTGGAACTGGGCTTTTCCAAAATCGAGATCGCCAACGTCACCAAGCTTTTTGGATTGGTCGCCGTACTGGTCGGCGGGGTGGTTGGCGGAATTTTGACGGAGAGGCTGGGGATCATCCGTTCCCTGGTGTTGTGCGGGGTGCTGCAGATGCTTTCCAACCTGATGTTTGTGGCCCTGGCCCACGCGGGACACTCGGTGGAGATGCTGATCCTCACCATCGCCCTGGAAAACATCGCCGGCGGCATGGGGACCTCGGCCTTTGTGGCCTATCTCTCCCGCCTGTGCCACGTGGCCTATACCGCTACCCAGTATGCGCTGCTCTCCTCGTTCATGGCCTTCGGACGCACCCTGCTGGCCTCCAGCGGAGGTTGGCTGGCCGATCAGTTGTCCTGGTCCACCTTTTTCCTGCTGACCACCCTGGCCGCGATCCCGGGTCTGTTGTTGCTGCGCTTCATGGTCAGGCGGTACGAGTTGAACTAAAAAAAACGATCAGGGATTTTTCTTGTCCGGCTGGCGGGTCAAGGTGCCGTCCGGAGCTTGATCGAAGGTGATCACCGGCGGATCGGCGGGCACCACCACCACCAGAAACGGCTCGGCGTTGCTGGTGGCCGCGGGTGTGCCGGATTGGACGATCACCCGGGGCGAGCCGATCCAGGTTTGCTGACCATT
>JADGAB010000109.1 GCA_015232245.1 Magnetococcales bacterium
GCGCCAAAGTCAAAAGCAAAGTCCCAAGGGCTTTGCCCTTGGATCCCACCAGGGGGATAATCCCCCTGGACCCCTATCCGTAAAACACACGGTTCAACACTGATCCCGGGCACCGCCAACATGCCCGGAATCAGCACTTCTTTTCAGGATCAAAGATCCTCAAGCCATTTGCCAATGTTCAGCGTCGGCTTGGCGGTCATGGCGACTCCGCCATCCATGGCGCCCACAAAAGCATCATACAGCACCGTGCTTGTCCCCTTGATCTTAACACTCTTGACCCGGGATGTGTCGAACTTGCCCATATTGAAATGAAGCTTCCCGGTACTGATATTGCATTCCGGATCGTTTGTCCCATCACATTTCATGTAGGTCGTCGTGCCGAAATAGTTGTTGTTGCACTGGATGGTCGTATCGTTCTTGGTCAGATTGATCCCACTGGAAATCTTGTTCTTCTCGCCACAGGTGATATTCCAACCATAGCCCCATCTGTCCTTGACCGTGAAGGTAAAGGACAGATTGTCTCCCGAGGCCGCAGGCAACTTGAAGGTGCCATGGAACCACACATCGTTCCAGCCATCTTCCGGCAGAAGCAACAAAGATCCATCCGCAGCGGTGATCGTGGTATCCGCCGTCGCGCCACTGACGGTGGTCCCGAAAGTCACCGCGCCACTGACACGATTGATCATGGCCGCAGGCGCCCAGACTCTGTAATTATCCCCGGTAAACAGATTGCCGGTATTTTCCGGACCGGACTCGCAACTCACCATCTGCTTGATGACCCGCTTGTTGACTCCATTGGCATCCTGGGCGGAGATGATCCAGTAGTTGACCGAATCCTCCACGCTGGTGGTTCCGCCGGACTCGCAGATGGCATTATGATTGTCATGATGGGGATGACCCGGACCATGACAGCTCTTGCGATGAAACTGCACGGATCTCCAGTGTTCCCGCTTGTCGGTGTGGCGCCAGTGGTGATAACGGTAATTGGGTCTCCCCGCGAGCCACTCGAACCAGCGGCCATGTTTGTTGTACTTGGTGATCCAGTGGGCATGATAGGTTCCGGCCACATCCCCGGATTCCGCCTGTCCATTGTTCACATCCTCGTCATCCGGCATCAACGAATCCGGATAGCAGGTGCCATCCATGGGGCAGAAGGTGATCTTGAAGCTCCCCTTGTCGCCCATGTTCTGCGTGATCACCGTGGAACCGTCCACCTGTTCCGGGGTGGCCCCGGTAACCCGACTGGGATCGCATTCCGCGTCCACAAACTGTTTGAGTCCCATCTGAATGGCTGTCTCGGCCATACTCATCGACTTGTTGCCTGCGGTATGTTGAGCAACCGCATCCATGCCGCTGACCTGCATCTTGGCCAGCGACCCTCCCATGGCGGCGACACCCGCCAACATGACCATGGCAATGACAACAAGGGCACCTCTTTGCCGCGCATGCGCGTTCATCATGAAGTACTCCTTATGTAGACTGAAGTTCTGAATGGTAACCGGATCACGGTTCCGTCTGCGACTGTGGAGGTCATGGTGAAAGAAAAGGTCACCAGTCCGGGAGAGACAAAATCATCACAAGGTATCATCTGGAATTTCAGGCTTCCCGCCTCCACATTGGGGGAGAGCAGCCACTCAACGTTATCGTTGTTGAACATCACAAAGATGGCGTTGGTGGGTGTAGACCCCTGGTTGACCAGCAGCACACGGCCCTGATCATTGGTAAACTGTAACGCGCTGTTGCCACCACCGGCCACAGGAGCACCCGCGAGGACGACCCCGGGACAGGTGGCGGCATTGCGGATTTCCAGTTGCAGCCTTTTCAAGACAATCTGTGCGTTCAATGCCAGGGGTTGGATTTCACGGGCGGTCTGATAGGCCTTGAACCCATTGCTCAGACTGACAGCCCCAACTCCGGCAACCACACTGAAGACAACAAGAGTCACGACCATCTCGATCAGAGTCAGACCGAGGGATCCATGATGTTTCACTCTTGGATGCAAGAGCTTCCGCAACACTTCATGAAGCTCCATTCATTCTAAAAGTTAACATAAAGAGACCAGTCCTTGTACAACTCTTGCCCGGTACGGTTATCCTTCACCCTGACAAAGACGCACTTTTCGGCTTCCCCATTGTAGGGAATGCCGGTACAAACATTATTGATTCTCCCCTGCACTTCGACGGTACGATCAAACTTCATCGCTCCCCCGCCCAGATCAATGGCCACCTCGGAGGGAAACTGGGCCTCGGTTACCAGGATAAAACTTTTCAAGGTGGCTGGCGGACTGGCTTTATTGTACACCGCATTGATTCTTTCGATCATCTCCAATCCGAGATATTCGGCCTGCATGTTGTCACTCAGGACGTGGACATTGGAGAGCACCGTCCCATACAGAGGGATAATGGCAGACAGGGCGATCCCTGAGACCACGATGAAAAAGATGGCCTCAAGCAGAGAAAAGCCGTCCTGTGTACCCTTGCTGGACATGACCAATCACCTTATTCCTTGCGTCGCAGAGGTTACAGCCGCTGCGCCGCTCCGGTATTGCCGACCACCCGCACGGTCACGGTCTGACCTTCCTTGGCGAGTTGGATATTCACCGTCACCGGTCCCGGATCACCACGACTGTTGAAAGTGATCGCAAAGGCCGAGATGGAGACCCCATCCAGCACCTTGGGTTGCGGGTCCACCGGTTGGGCCAGGGAGTCCAGAATCCGGTAGGAGTCACTGGCCACGGTACGGATGGTGTACTGTCCAGGGGTATTGGTCATGGCCAGTGCCTGGGCTTCACGGATGTCGTTGACCAGTTCATCGGCTTTGGAGTAAAGCGTGAGATCTCCTTGCCATTTGGCGCCGGCATAGACGGCGATGATGCCGACAATCGACATCACCACCACCAGTTCGATCAACGAATAGCCATGTTGGGAGGTCAGGTCACGCCTGCCTCCCGGCATCTCCCAGGCACGAGTCACCCGGATCACCAACTCTTGGTGAGACCGGCCTTGGCCGAGGCGGTTTCAACCGTGGCAACGGTAATGGTATAGACGGTATTATCCTTGCCGGTATGGTTGACCTTGGTGCCCGTGGCAGACCAGCCATCCGGGACGCCATCCATGGCCGCCAGCAGGGTGGCGCCGTCGATGATGAGGGTAATTCCCGCCTTGCCGGCGCGGGCAGAGGCAAAGTTGGTGGCCGCCGCCGACTGGGCAGCGGAATAGACACCGCTTGCCGCCGATTTTTCCGCCTCGGTGCTCAGATCCGTGAACTTGGGCACAGCCACGGCGGCCAGAATACCCAGAATGACGATCACCATGATCAATTCGATGAGGGTGAAACCCGATTGTTGCCGATTGCGACGCGCTTCCTGGATGGTGCTCATGATTTGGTACTCCCGTTTCCTGCGAAAAATTGACCCCGGGTCGCAACCCAGAGAACGATGGTTTCCGGCATCTTCAAGGCCCGCCGCAGCGGGATGCGTGGAAGGTTGACGGAAACCGACAGAACTTGCACTTGGAATATATTCTCAAACCCAGGCGATGTCACCAACTAATTAGACATTGATCATCGTTGCGGTCACTGCCACCCCCATTATGCAGCGACCAACCATGAGTCTCCCGCAAAAAGGCCCTTTACCAGGCATTCACGCAAGAAACATATGCGTTAAACCGCAACCATTTCGGGATGCGTAGTTTTATTTATAGGGGTCCAGGGGGATTATCCCCCTGGTGGGATCCAAGGGCAAGGCCCTTGGGACTTTGCCTTTGGCGCGCTTTTCAAAGGGAATTGCGAAGCAATTCCCGCGCGCGCCCAGCAGGCCGCGAAACGGCGCCTTTCCAGCCGTGCGTCATGCATTGCCGCCGGGTCTAAAAATCAACATCCCGAAATGGTTACGGTTTAAATGAAAATTAACGTAAGGCCCCACCAAAAATCCAGTGCCGCCGAGATACCTTGACACTCATTTTGATGCGTCGCCAACTGCGCCAAAAGCCAAGACAATCTGGGACACCGCCGCATCCGGCGTGAATTGCCGTACATACAAGGCCCGACAACGGGCGGTTATCCCGGGATCAACACAAAGACTGTCCAGCAACTCCACCGCCAAACGCTCCAAAACATCCACACTGCCCTGCTCGCTGACTTTGCCAACACACTCTTGCCGAATCATGCCAGCCAAGTCATTTCCTGGATTAATGGTAGCCAGTACTGGCAATCCGCTCTGCATGTAGGTCAAAAACTTTCCAGGAATGTTGTGCGACCTGTGACGCGGATCCAAGGCAATCAAACCGACCTGGCACTGAGCATACAGGCCAGGGATTTCGTCTGGATGAATTTCATCATGGAAAAGCACATGATCCAATCCTCGTGCCCGAGCATCCTGGGCGAGATTTTTGGCTTCGCTACCCCGTCCCACAAACAAGAAACCGATATCCGACCTGACGCGCAACCGTTCCGCCAGATCGAGCAGGATCCCCATGCCCTGCGCCACACCCATGTTGCCGGCATAGACGAAAACCTTGCGACCGGCAAGTTTGGTCTCAGACAATCGAATCGAACAATCCGTAACCACGCCATCAGCCAACCAATTCTGAAGCACCTCCACCCGACGCGTGGAATTCCGCGTCCACTCCTTGAAATAGATACGATTTCCAGGCGATTGAATGCCGATGACGTCCGCGACGAAATATTGATAGCTGGCGACCACCTTAAAGAACAGATAGGGCAGACCTCTGCCCATGATTCCCATGTCCACCGCCCATTCCGGAAAGATGTCGCGAATGATGAGATACCCCTTGCACCGGCTGGACGACTTCAACCAGTGCACCAGAGGAGCGTGAAAAATCGTCGGGGAATACCATACCACCCCATCCCATCGCGCATCACGAAGCGGACTCCGCCGCAACTGATACCATATCAGGAACGGCATCAGGAGTTCACCGATCGTCCGACGCACATAACCCAGCCCTGTTGTCGGCAACGCCCGCAGTCGCACCACTTCCACGCCATTCCACGATTCGATCTCCCAGTTCTTGGTCAACTCCGGAGATGGGACCATAACAGCCACGCGATGCCCCTGGCGTGCGAACTCCAGCGCCAGATCCCGAATCTGGACGGCACCGGACGAGCACTGCGGAGGAAACACATCAGCGATCAATGCCAAACGCATAACGGAGTCAATCCAGAATCAGGCCATGGGGTCGTGACACTTCAATATTTTTTCCAGATTCTACGATTCACATAATCCACATAACTGTGAATGATACGAACCACCTTGTCGGAGACATTGGGCATGCCGTAATCTTCAACCTGACGCAACATACGATCCTGACCACGCGGCTGACAATCCAGAATGGCCAGACCCTGCATGATCCGTTCGGTCTCCAGACCGACCATCATGACGGCGGCCTCCTCCATGCCTTCGGGACGTTCGTGGGCCTCACGCAGATTCAGGGCCGGAAAGTTCAAAATCGACGACTCCTCGTTGATGGTGCCACTGTCCGACAACACAGCCTTGGCCGTCAATTGGAGTTTGTTGTAATCCGTGAATCCGAGAGGCTTGATCAAACGAACCTGCTCGCTAAATTTCGCGCCAACGGCATCGATGCGCTTCTGTGTGCGGGGGTGCGTCGAGACGATCATCGGCAGACGATAGACCTCGGAAATCGTGTTCAACAACTGCACCAGCTTGCCGAAATTGACATCCGAATCGATATTTTCCTCACGATGGATGCTCACCACGAAAAATTCACCGGGAATCAGTCCCAATCGCGTCAACACCTCGGACGCCTCGACCGCGGGACGATAGTGACTCAACACCTCGTACATCGGACTGCCGGTCTTGATCACCAGATCGGGTGGCAACCCCTCACGTAACAGATACTCGCGCGCGATCGAGCTATACGTCAGGTTGACATCTGCGGAATGGTCCACGATCCGCCGATTGATCTCTTCAGGAACCCGCATATCAAAGCAACGATTTCCGGCTTCCATGTGAAAGGTCGGGATTTTGCGGCGTTTGGCAGGCAAGACCGCCATGCAACTGTTGGTATCCCCAAGAACCAACATGGCTTCGGGTTGAGTCCGCGCCAGCAGACGGTCAACAGCCACGATCACATTGCCGATGGTTTCCGCTCCACTGCTTCCGGCCACCTTCAGGAAGAACTCCGGTTTACGAATCCCCAGATCATCAAAGAAGATCTGGTTCAGCTCATAATCATAATTCTGTCCGGTATGCACCAGAAGGTGGTCACAGAAGGTGTCGAGTCGATCCAAGACCCTCGAAAGACGTATGATCTCAGGTCGAGTCCCGACGACGGTCATAACCTTCAATTTTTTCATTTCACACCCTGCATGCAATAGTGTCCGGACGATTGCGATCAAACAGTTCACTGGCCCACAGCATGACAATCAACGGGTCATCCCCGACATTGGTCACATCGTGCGTCCATCCTGGAACCGTTTCCACGATTTGAGGCTTTGCACCGGATACGAACAAATCATGGAACTCATTGGTCAGCACATGCCGGAAACAAAAACGCGCACGTCCCTGGATAACCAAAAACTTCTCTGACTTCGAATGATGATAATGTCCTCCCCGCGTCACGCCCGGATGCGCCGTGAAAAAAGAGAATTGACCGGAATCGTGCGTCTTGAGCATCTCGACAAACACACCACGTTCATCGCCATGCCGGGGAAGATCATAGACAAACTCCTGGGGCGACAGGTGGCTCATGTAGGTCGCATAAAGCGCGCGTACCACTCCTGTTCCCACCCGCTCGGCCAACAGCGAACTCCGACAGTCATGGAACGCGCGAATCTGCTCAGCCAGTTGACCCAGCGTGATCGTGTACTCCGGCTGGATCCGACCCTGACACTCCCCCCGCCAACCGGTTTTCAGCACGGTCAACAGCGCATCCACCACATCATCGATATAGACAAGATGAATCGATCTCTCGGGGTCATGGATCTGAACCGGCAAACCGCGAACGATATTGTGGCAGAAGGTCGCCACCACCGAGTTGTAATCAGGCTTGCACCACTTCCCAAACACGCCTGGCAACCGATAGATCATGGCTGGATTGCCAGTCTCCCGACACAATTGACCAATCACCTCTTCAGCCGCCCTTTTGCTCCTCCCATAAGGGTTGTCCAACCCGACTTGCGTGGACGAGGCGAATATCAACGAGATCATTCTGCCGGTTGCCCGAATCCGTTGACAGAGTGCGTGGGTCAGATCCGTGTTGACTCGCGCAAAATCCTCCTCCTGCCGTGGTCGATTCTCCCCAGCGAGATGGACAACCGCATCGGTCCTGAACACCAATTGTTCCAGGGTTTCGAGCGTATCCCCCCGACCAAATTCCATGACCTCATATTCCGGCAACTCCCTGAGTCTCCGGCAGAGATTCTTGCCAATGAAACCATTGGCGCCTGTCACCAAGATGCGCATGTCGTGCCTACCCGGATCACTCCTCGGACTCGATGTATTTGCCCTGCGTGATCGCCTGCATGAACCGTAATTTCATGAGCAACGTCCGCAACCCCTCCACATCAAGCCGGGTGGTGTTGTGAGAGTTGTAATCCACCGCCTCCGAGATTCTGACCTCCCCCTGTTCCATATATTTGCCATAATTCAGATCCCGCAAATCCGGCGGGACGCGAAAATAATCACCAAGGTCACACGCCGCAACCATCTCCTCCCGACTCAACAGGACCTCGGAAAGCTTTTCGCCATGACGGGTTCCGATCACATGAACAGGATGATGCGGAACATTCAACAACCCTGTCAAGGCCTCGGTCAGGGTTTGAATCGTTGCCGCCGGCGCCTTCTGAACAAAAATTTCGCCCGACCTTCCATTGTTGAAGGCATACAAAACCAGGTCAACGGCATCATCCAAGGTCATCATGAAGCGAGTCATGTTTGGGTCCGTGATCGTGATCGGTCTCCCCGCACGAATCTGCTCCACAAAGAGCGGAATCACCGATCCGCGCGAGGCCATCACGTTTCCATAGCGGGTGATACAGATCACGGTTGAGGAACTGCTTCTGGTTTTGGCCACGATCACCTTTTCCATCATGGCCTTGGAGATGCCCATGGCATTGATCGGATAGACCGCTTTGTCGGTACTCAAACAGATCACGCGTTTGACTTCGCAGGAGATGGCGGCCTCCAGGACATTCTCCACCCCTAAAATATTTGTTTTTACAGCCTCCATCGGGTGGAATTCGCATGATGGCACCTGCTTGAGTGCCGCCGCATGAAAGATGAAGTCCACCCCGCGCACGGCGTTCAATACGGACTGATAATCCCTCACGTCACCAATATAGAATTTAAGCTTCGGATTGTGATGCATTTTGCGGATATCATCCTGTTTCTTCTCATCACGACTGAGAATCCGAATCTCTCGCACATCCGAGTCCAGAAAGCGTCTCAATACCGCCTTTCCAAAGGAACCCGTACCACCGGTAATCAACAAAACGCGATCAGAAAACATGAGCGGAACCTCTGATAGAGTCATTCGTGTTGGCGCACTGAGCCAGGAAGCCGAAGGTGTCCGAAGCGCAACGTTCCCAGGAATATTCATGACTTATCGCCTGACTGGCCTGCGCCAGACGACCGCGCAATTCCGGAGATTCGATCAGTCGTTGCAGAGCCGCCGCGATTTCCTCCGGCTGTTCCGGATTGAAATAAACACCACGATCGCCCAGGATCTCCACCAGCGCGCCGTGATTGGAACAGGCAACAGGCAGACCCGCAGCCATGGTTTCAAACAATATGATACCCAGGGTTTCGCAGCTCGAAGCGAAGACTCCAAGGTCGGCCTGGGCATAAAGATCAGGCAACTGCTCATTCGGCACCGGTCCCAGATAACGCACCCACTCTCCAGCCGGATCGTGTTGCCGCAAGGACTCTGACAATCGATGGAGAGCTGGAGGATAAGCAGGCCCAACCAGATCCAGGCTCACAGGCCAGCCAAAAGTCTGCCGCACTTTCGAAACGGCCTCGACAACATTCCACTGATGCTTATACATATCAATGATCGAGACATACAATAAACGATATGCATGTGCCTTTGAATAGTGGCCAATGGGTAATTGTTCTTTTGGATCTCGGCGAAATCCTGGATTGATGCCATGCGGAATGATCCGAGTCGCGTTTATTAGCGGACCGGTCTTCTTCTGGACGATATTTTTTGCATATTCAGTCAGAAATATTGTGCCTCTTGAATTCAAGAATGTTCTTGACTGCACGAAACGCAACAACAACAACCTGAGAGCTTGCCTGCTCAACCCGAAACGCCGGAGTTCCTTCCATTCAAAAGGCAACAGATTCTGGCTCATGGTAACGACCGGCGAAAAGTCCCCGGAAAAGCTGCCCCCTGGCACGAACAGAAGATCGCATCCTGACTCTCTGGCCTCCCGAGACAACCGGAAGCGCTGCCACATCGTCCGCGCCAGCAGATTCTGATCAAGGGCAGGGACAAACACCTTTTTCAGCCAAGGCCGATCCACAAGCTTTTCCAGAGTCTCGTTGCCACCGAACACCACAACCTGTCCAATGCCATGCCCCCTTGGTTCTGCGAAACGCAGCAACTCAATCAGATGGGTGCGTCCGCCCCCCTGGCGCAGATTGGCGGCATCTATCCCGATTATGATTTGTTGATCAGGCATGACTGTTTCTCACGATCACAGGAAACCAGCACCGCTGCGGCCATAATAAAATAATTCGGGTTCATCCAGGAGCCATAGGATAGATGTTGCCCCATCACGGTAACAAGCGATGAAACAATAAAGAGTTTCTCTTTTAAATGTCTTGCCCCCACAGGTACCACCACATCTAACCGTGGTTGATTAAAGTTTTACATTTTGGGCGCACTTTATAGCTCAGAAGCTCTTTCA
>JADGAB010000010.1 GCA_015232245.1 Magnetococcales bacterium
GCAATCCTACACGGTGAAGGCGTTCAGCGCGGACAAGGCCAAGGCCGGGGACTGGGTGGCCAGTGGCGGGTATGCCAGCGGCAGCGGTGCGGCCACGGCTGAAAGCACCAATCTGGATCTGGCGTTGCAGTGAGGTTGATGGATTGGGGATCGCAAGGGTGCGGGGAGGATGGGAATGTCGTTTCCCCGCACCATGAGTCCATGGGGATGGAAGCTTTTGTTGGCGGTCGGCCTCGGGGCTGTGGTGCTCTGGGTGTTGCACGCCTACCAGACGACCGCCTTATGGGATGAAGGGGAGGGGCCGGTCTCTTCCGGCACTGTATCCGGTCAGGTGGGTGAACCGGTTTTCACCGAGATGCGGGGCGATCGGCTGCTGAAATCCCTGGCCGCCAGGGAGTTTGTTCTGAATCGGCGTTCGATGCTGGCGTTCCAGTCCAGGATGGCCTGGGAGGCGCGGTTCCGGGATGTCCGTTTATACCTGTACCGGTATACGATTGACCCGGAAACCTCCCAGACTCCCCTGACCCACGAAGTGGGAGGGATGCTCAAGGGGGTGATGCCGGGAGGTAAAGGGCAGATCGAAAAAGGCTCCCCCTGGTCCCGGGTGACTCGGGTGATTCTGGAACCGGTTTACCTGGAAGTGCTGCTGGATCAGGTGCCGGTGCTCAAACTTCAGGCCGCGTCCGCGGATGTGGGCAAGGATACCGGGAGAATTCATTTCCATCATGTCAGGTTGGAGAATCCGGTGGCAAATCAGAGGATTTTCAGCGAATCGGTCTATTGGAGCGATGAGTCACGCAGTTTCGAGATTCCGGGGGTCTATCAGGCCGAGTCTCCCAAAGGCCGGGCCACGGCGCGGGCATTGCGGGTGGAAATGGATTTCTCCCTGGCGGCCATGCCATGAGTATAATGTAGGATTGATACATGGTGGCCATTTTTTGTTTTGACAATTTTGTTAAACGGGCTATCTTCTATGGCATCGAGAAGGGGTTCGTCGAGGGGCGATCTCTGACCTGCGATGGCTTCTCCGGATGATCGGGAGGGCGGTGAATGAAGGCGTATCGATCGATCTTGCTGGTTTTTTTGGTGCTTTTGGCACCGATTCCTCTGCTGGCGGCAAACTCTCCGAATACATCCGATAGTGTCGTGTATCGCAACGGCAAGCTGAGTGTGGCTTTCCGTTCCACCCCGATCCGGACTGCACTGGAACAGGTGGCCGACAAGGCGGGCATTCAGTTTTTGTTGGATCCCGAGGTCAAGGGCGCGGTGTCGGTGAAATTCGACGATCTGCCCCTGGAGAACGCCCTGAAGCGTTTGTTGAGCGGTCAGAGCCATGCGATTCTTCACTCGGACAAAAAAGGCGCGAAATCTGAAAAAGGGAGCCAGCGGATCACCCAGGTCAAGGTGTTCAAGAAGGGCAGTTTGACCTTTGCCAGTTTCGAGCGGATTGGTCCGGACGCGGTGGCTGAACCGAATGCGGCCAAGGGAGCGGATCCGGGAGGGGCCAAGGCCGGGGTTGCGGCTGGCAAGGATGGCGTCACCACCGGCAAGACAGCGGCCAAAGGGGATGGTGTGGCTCAGGGATCCAAGGGAGAGACCGGCAAAAGCGCCCCGACAGGTTCCGTGGATCCGCATGGGGTGCGGGGACCGGCTCAGCTTATGGCCGCCATCGGCGAAACCGAAGCCGCCATCGCCCTGATTCAACGCAAGGCCCAGGGGGAAAGGCAGGCCCTGGAGACCGAAAAGGCCCTCACCCAGGAGATGTTGGCCTCGGGAAAGGGCAACTCCAAGGAGTTGGTGGAAAAGCTCAACACCCTGGAACAGCAGAAAGCCCGCAGCGAGATGAACTACCAGGGCATGATGATGCCGGAACAACAGAAACTCAAACAATTGCAACAGGATCTGGCCAGTCTCAAGACTCCCGCCGATCAGGTGACCGATGAACGCGCCAAGGTGAACCGGCAGGCGGCCATGATGCGGGATCAGGTCAGTCAGATCGAGGCGGCCCGACAGACCGAAGCGGCCCGGCAGACGGCCATCAAGGCCGAACAGATGGCGCTGGCAGCCCGCAACGCCGAGGCGCAACGCCAGGCAGAGATCAAGCGGCAACAGGAATTGGCCGCGCAGGGAACGAAACCTTGATGGTTCGAGATGGTATTTTCAAGGCGTGAAAACCGAAAGCCTTTATACAGGGGATGAATTATGGTCGGACACCGGATCACCAAAAATCTTTTGATGCTTGCATTTGTGCTGTTCACATGGGTGGGGGCAAGCGCCTCTGCCCTTGCGGAGACGATCTCCGGGAATGTGGACAGACATACTTTCGTGATTGCGATCGATGCCAGCAACAGTGTGCTGCAGGTTGCGGAAGCCACGGCAACACCGGGAGTTCCCGGTTTTGGCTTTGCGATGACCGGGCTGCCGGTCAATCAGGATCTGACCCTGTATGTGGTGCGCGATGGGGGGGTCTACCCCATGGTGTTCACGGCCAACAGCGTGGCCAAGGATGCCTTCCAGCTCAAGACCGGCGCCAATTTCAATCTGGGTTCGATTTATCACGTCCAGGGCGCCGGGGCAGTCAATCCCACCAATCCGCCACTTTCCGGACTGGTGGCCCCCTCCACGGCGGCCAAGCGTGATACCCAGCCTCTGCGCAAGATTCACGAAACCCTGTTGAACAATGCGGGCACCCTGGAAGTTCCCGTTCTGGTTCAACTCGCCATGACCGCCTTGGATAATGGCTGGATCACCGGAGCCAATGTCCTGCTCGCCAAGGCCGATGCACAGGAGGCCACCACCCCGGACGCCAACATGGACAAGGTCCATGTGCTTCATGCCTTGTCCCGGGTGGCCGCCATGATGACCACCACCTATCAATCCAGCTCCGTCGCCGTGACCAACTATGTCGGCAGCACCGTCACCCTGGGTGATCTGTTGAACGGGTTTGGCTGCACCAAACGGCATACGGGCATCGGCAGCATGGATTGCTCGCTGATCTCCGCGACCTCCCCGACCGGTGCGGATGTCAGCGGTTGGCTGAATGCGGCCCTGATCCCCGAGGTCACCGCAGCCCTGAAGATGCTCAATGAGGATGTTGCCAGCACCATGGCTCCCTTCATGCTGAAACTGCCGGGGGACAACACGGAAACCGAAATCGATTACTCGGATGTGCTGGTTTTCCGGGGTGGGCTGGAGTTTCTGCTGGGTCAGCTCTATCTGAACCAGGCTTATGACTGGACCATCGATATCGATGCGGCCCTCAAGCTGACCACCGAGCAGATGCTCAAGGATTATACCAGTTTCGGAACCCTCTCCGCGAGCGCCACCAACAACCTGACCGCCGCCAAAACCCATCTGACCGCCGCCGCCGACCGGTTGCTGGAAGCCATGACCGCCATCGCGGCGGAAACCGATCCCCAGGATAACGATCTGATCACGCTCAACGCCGCAGAGATTGCGGACGCCAAGAAATACCTGAATGAATTCAAGTCATCCCTGGCAGGCAATACCCTCATCGACGGTGGCACGGAAGGCACGCTCCATCTGAATCTCGCCAAACTGTTCGATGGCATCGCAGTGCGTGACATTCTGCCGCCTTTCATGGGTTCCAAGCCGGGCGGCAAATTCCCGGATGCCACCATGGGCGGCATCTTCCCGGACAGTGTTTACAATTTCAGCCAGCAAAGCCTGAATCTGGATGCCAACAATAATGGCATCCCGGATATCCTGGAGCATAACAATTCCAACAACAGCGGAACATCCGCCCTGACGGTCAGTTCGTCCCAACTCAATCTCACCGTGGGAGGCGCTCCCGGCAGCATCATCGTAAACGGTGGCGTCCCCGGGTATACGTTTGATCCGGGCGCCAACACCGCCACGATTTCCGTCACCCCGATGAACTCCGGGGCCTCCGTCAGTTGCACGGCCACCGGAATGGCGACCTTGCTGGTCAAGGACAATGCCGCCCACTCCGTGTCGGTGACGGTCAATTGTACCGCCTCCACAAACACCTCCACCTTCACGGTTCCCCAGATGGCCATCCAGGTGGATGGCTCGGTGGCGGACTGGACCGGTGTCCAACCGGCTTTGAGGGATCCCAGCGGTGATCAGAAGGGTACCTATACCGGTCTGGATATCCTGGCGGTTTATCTGGCCCGGGATGCCGACAAGGGCTATCTGCGCCTGGATCGGACCTCCACCAATCTGCCCGCCAATGAGTACAGCAACTACTGGATCGGCTTCAAACCCGCCCAGACCGGTGGCAAAGCCTTTGCGATCGAACTCTTCCATGATGAGACCGGGGTTCACGGCAGACTGTACGACGCCACCACCAATCCGGATGACCCCACCACCTTCGTGAAGCTGAATGACAATCTGACCGTCAACAATGCCACCACCTCCATCGAGGTGGCCTGGCCCCTCTCCCAGATCACCCTGACCGCCAATTACCAGTTGGGTTTCTTCACCCATCATACGGTCAGCAAGGTGTGGCAGGAGAATGGGGATGATGCCAACAACTCTGTCACGGTCAGCTTTGCCGGTGGAACCAGCGGCGGCACTGCCCTGACGGTCAACAAGACCCAACTCGATCTCAGCGTGGGAGGCGCCGCCGGCAGCATCACCGTCAGCGGTGGCGCCCCCGGGTATACGTTTGATCCGGGCGCCTTCACCGCCACGATTTCGGTCATCCCGAATACATCGGGCACCGAGGCCTCCGTCAGTTGCACCGCAGCCGGAACGGCGACTTTGCAGGTCAAGGACAACGCCGCCCACTCCGTGCCGGTGACGGTCAATTGTACCGCGGCCAATACCAACACCAATCCGCCGGTTCTCAATCCCATGAACATGACCGTGGGCGGCACCCGCACCCTGGTCATCGGCAACATCACCACCGTTCCTGCGGTCACGGTTTCCGACAGCGCCATCCTCACCCTGGGTGGCTCCGGAACCGCCCAGAGCGTCACCTGCGCCAAGGCCGGTACCGCCACCGTGCATGTCACGGTCGGCACCGATCACGCCATGGCCGATGTCAACTGCGTGGAACCAGCGGCAGCCCTCACCTCCTGGGATATCACCCAGTGGCTCTTCCCCACGAATGTCACCCTGATCTCCCGTACCCGTTGGCAGTCCACCGCAACCACGGCGATGCCCACACCGGTGACGGAGAACGCCATGCGGCAATCCCGCGTGGTCACGGATGTTAACTTCGCGGATCGTGGTAATGTCTCGCAGGAGATCAGCGACGACAACGAGAACTTCTTCTCGTTCAGCGCCAATGGCCTGGTTTTCCATGGGGAGACCAATTTTGATCTCGGCAGGGGCCAGGTCAAACGGACCATCAACTACGGCTTCAAGAATCTTCCGGATCTGACTGCCGGGGTCAAGAGCACGGATCTGGCGAGCGACAATCTGACGCCTCCTCCGGCCATCGTGCCGTTGAGCCTGCAGAGCGGCTACAGCAATTCGATGGTCACGGCCCGGTTCGCCTTGAACAGTCAGAACCTGCCCAATCCGGACAAGTGGTCGGTGACCAAAACCGAAATCACAGTCATGGGCAACGTCAATCTGCTGGCTGCCGCCGCGCCTTCGGAACTGGCTTCCGACGAATATTTCGCCCACTGGCGCGATTCCATCACCGATGCGGACCTGTTGAGCAAGGCGACCAGCGTCATTCATATCAAGATCAACGAGACCCGTTTCGACCAACTGGGCTCCAACGTCGGCGCCACTCAGACCAATCACATCTATCTGGCCCAGGGGTTGGGTACGGTATACGAGCGCAACAGCGAATCGGATGGGATGTGGAAGAGCAATCTTACCGCCATTGACAATGCCAATGGATTGAAATCGTTGACCTCCGATCAGGTGAAAAAGCGTCAGGTGCGCATCGACGGTCCTGCGGGCGGCGTCCTCAAGGATGCCTTTGTGCAGACCCGGGGCGACCATACCACAGGGACTTTCGTCGCCTCACCCCATACCCACAATGCCACCGGTCGTCTCAACGAGACCCCGGATACCAGCAGCGCACTCTTCACCCTGTACAACCGTTTGAATCCCCCGGCCTGGGATGCGGTGGCCAAACTGGATGTCAGTTATGGCGCGGCGGGTTTTGTCGTCAAGCATGTGGATGTCGATACCGCCACCATGGGAGATCCCCAGGTTTTGACTTTGACCGCGGACGACAAAGGCCAGAACGTCGGCTTCTCCGTGGTCACCAAGGCCGGAACTCCGGTGAAGGATGCCAATGTGCAGGTGATGAACTCCCTGAATGGCACCTGCGCCCAGACGACCAACATGGGCAGCAACTACTTCAATGTTGAGGATGATGGCAAGGCGGCGGTGGTTCTGAAAGAGGGATCCTACTGCCTGGGTGTCTGGCCGAATAATTCGACCGGCGGTTCGTTTGTCGGCGGCTGGTATGATTCCCAGGTGGCAGCCGGAGAGGTCAATATCTCCGGGACCAATGTCATCGGCAATGCCGGGTTCCAGGTGAGCACCACAGGTGCGCAACTGGTCCTGGTGGTGGGCGGCTCCGGTGGCGGCGGCGGTGGTCAAACCTACAAGATCACCGGTACCTTGACCGATGGAACCAATGGCCTGAACCCGGCGGATATCCTGATCTATGCCGCAGGCATTCAGACCCCGCAGGTGTTCCATACCGGCACCAACGGTGATTTCTCCATCGACCTGCCCGCAGGCTCCTATACGGTGGCCTTCAAGTATGTGGGCACGGGTTATGTGGCAATGGGTTATCTGGAATCGGTGGTGGGAACGGTGGTTGGGCTCTCCAGAACCCATGGGGTCGCCCAGACGCTGCAAGGGGATCTCTCCCTGGGTACGGTCAAGTTGACCTCGGAGTTCAATCAGACCAATTCCGGTGGAGGCGATACCGGAACCGTTCTGGTCACAGGCAAGGTGGTCGATGACGCCAACCAGCCGGTGAAGGATGTTCAGGTCGAGATGCAGCCGGATTTGGAGGAATCGGCCACAGGACAGTGGGCCAACGGTGTCACCGATGCCAGCGGCAACTATTCGATTTCCGTCAAGAAGAATGGGGTCTATCGGGTCAATTTCAACACCAATTACTGGAACTGGCAGACCCAAAAGCAGATCAAGCTGACTCTCCTGGGCGGCTTCTCGACCGGGGCTACGGACAACCAGGTGAATGGCTCTTTTGATTCAGCCAAGAAATATACCTTCTCCGCAGACACCACGGTCAATGCCAAATTGATCGCCGGATTGAACATCCATGGCAAGGTGACCTCGGATGGCACCACCGGTGTCAAGGATATTCTGGTGCGCTTCCAGCCCGAATGGGATGAAGATACCGGTTCTTCGGGCAGTTGGGGCGAAGCGCGCACCGATGATTCCGGTCAGTATTCATTTTCCGCCCAGCCCGGCAAGTACCGGATCGAGTTTGCCACCTCCTACTGGAAATGGGATGTCAATCCCCCCGTGGAGGTCAAACGGACCGATGGTCTGATGGGTGGATTCGCCGATGGTCAGGGCAATCTGGTGCATGACTGGTCTTCTGCCAACCTGTTCAAGGTGAATGCCTCCCTGGAACTCAACGCCAAACTGGCGGCGGGGGTCTCTTTGTCCGGCAAGGTGCTGATGGGTGCCAGCACGGTGGTCAAGGGTGCGGAGGTGAGTATTCACAACAAGGATTGGACGACCAACTTCCACGTCAAGAGTGGCGATGACGGTTCGTTCTCCGTGCTGGTGGTGCCTGGAGTGGAATACCGGGTGGATGTGTGGCCCGCCTACTGCGGAGAGACGCAGCAGGGAACCCAGACCACCCCGTCCGGTTGTGGCAATGACCGGGTGGATTTCCAGGGCGGAAGCTGGATCACGCCGCCCGAGGCCTCCTGGGTGATGAGCGGTTGGGTCAAGGCCGATCCCAACACCCGTCCGGTGGTCAAGGCGAGTACGGTGAGTGATACGGATGTTCTGGTTTATAATAATGTCTCCGGACATGTGGCGGGTGTGGTTCCCGGCATGGTCATGTCCCAGTGGGATGACCATTTCGTGACCAGTATCAAGATGGACAAGTCTTTGAAGATCGGTGTGGTGGTCGATGCGGGCAAGCCGATTCAAGGACGTGTGGTGGATGCCACCGATCAGGGGGTGCCTTATGCGTGGGTGAACAGTTCGTTTGGCGGGGTTTCTGCCGATCAGAACGGTTATTTCACCTTCAATGTGCCCACGTCGAGCGTGACCCAGAGCGAGGACAAAACCTTTGATATTCATATCTCCCGGGGTGGCCATGTGGATACCCAGTCCGGAGCCTGGATGCAGAGTCCTGACTTTATGGGTGGCAAGGTGGTGAGTGCTGGCGAAGGGTTTACCCTGTCGAACGATCCCAATGACAAGCCGGTGCAGTTTGAACGGGATCTGACAGCGGATGTCACCGGCGAAGTGGCCTGGCCCCAGACCGACTTGGGCAACAGCAACAAGGGGTTGCTGGTGCGCGTCGGCGGAGGGGTCGCCATCACCGGGACGGTCAAGGATGGGGCTGGCAAAGGTATCGCCAATATCTGGGTGAATGCCTGGTCGCAAGCCAATGAACAGGGTGGAGGTCAGGCCACGGATTCGGAGGGACGCTACACCATTCTGGTGAAAAAACCGGCTGCGGATAAGACCCTTTGGTATGAAGTCAATTTGTGGAGCGACAAGTATCTCTCTCCGGAACCCATGATGGCCCGGGTGCAGGCCAAGGGGGTGACCGGGCTTTATGAGCGGTCGAAGGAGAAGACCATAGAAGGGGAGGATGGCTCCTTCCGGCCCGCGCCAGGCAAAGTCATTCAGGAGAATGTGGATGGGGGTGTTCTGGTGGACTTCACCCTGACCACCGGCAACACCATCTCCGGTCGGGTGACGGACGAGAGCAACAACGGTCTGGCCTGGACCTGGGTGGACATTCACACCAGGGACGGCGGCAAGTGGTACGGGGCCAACACGGACGAAAACGGCTATTATCGTGTGACCGTGGCGCCGGCGAGCAACTATGTGGCGGTGGTGTGGGGTTGGAGCGGCAAGTTCCGGACAACCTTCTATCAGGGCGCCTCCAGGGAGGATGACGCCAAACCGATCGATGCTTCGGGGACCAAGAGTCCGGAGAATGTGGACATTCTGGTGAAGTCCGGGGCGAAGATCAGCGGCACGATTGCCAATCTGGGCAAGGATGTGAAGGTGTCGTTGAACGTCTGGTCGGCCAACGAGGGGAGCTGGGGCGGTACGGAAGTGACCGGGACCGGCACCGGAGCGGTGAGCTTCCAGGTGACGGGTCTGGCTCCGGCGGGTGACTATCGGTTGGATTGGCATTCGGATACCGAGACCGTGCCGTCCGGGTATTACGGCGGTGTGGCGGGCGGTTCTGCGGCGGGTCCGAAGAACTGGGAGAAGGCGACGCTGCTGAGCACGTTGAATGGGGACGTGAGCGGGGTGGCCATCGATCTTGGGGCGGTGACCACCAAGAGTTTGAAGATCAAGGTGACGGGCAACGGCATTGCGACCGGGACCAAGGTGGATGCCAATGTCTGGTCGGAGAAATTGAACTCGGGCCGCTGGAAACAGGTGACGGCAGGTGCCACGGGAGCGGAGATCGAGTTGAAGGGCCTGGATGCCAGCGGTGACGACTATCGGTTGTTCATCGGCGGTCCGGATGCGACCTTCAAGACCGGGAACTTCAAGGGTGATGTGAGCGGCAGCGGTTATCCCGCCACCTCCGGCACTCTGGTGGGTTGGGATCGTGCGACCATGATCAATCTGTCGAGCGATCAGTATGTGGCGGTGAACGTGGACAGCGGTCGCAAGGTGACGGTGACGGTGACGGGTCTGCAGACCGGCCAGAAGGCGTGGGTGGATGCCTTCTCCCAGACCACCTGGTCGTGGGCCGGGGGAGAGGTGTCTGCGGATGCCACGTCAGTGGAGCTGAAAGGTCTGGAAGCGGCGGAGGACTACCGGATTTCCATCTGGGGTGCGCAGATTCAGGGCGGCTCTTATGTGGGCGAGGGGCTGGAGCCTGGCTCCTGGGACAACGCGGCGCTGGTGGATGTGAGCAAAGGCAACGCGACGGCCAGCATGAAGGTTGCGGTGGGCAAGTCGATCTCCGGCACGGTGAACGGGTTGAAGAAGGATCAGTTGGGTTGGGTGGACGCCTGGTCGAACAGCACCTACGCCTGGGGCGGGAGTTCGGTGCAGGCGGGTGGAACCGGAGCGGATGCTTATGCGATTGCCGGGTTGAAGTCGGCAGGGGATTATCGTGTGAACTTCACGGCGGAAGGGTATGTGTCGCAGAAGGTGGAGAACGTGAGCACGACCGCTGGCGACAAGACGGGGGTGGACTTCACGGTCTCCACCGGCGGGTCGATTGCCGGGACGATCACGGGTCTGAAGGGATATGAGTGGGTGCGTGTGGACGCATGGTCTCCGGAGAGCGGCGGGTTCATCGTGAGCGGAGCGACGGCGGACGCCAACGGTTCGGCGAGCTACACGTTGAGCGGCGTGCCTGCGGCGACGGATTATGCGGTTGGGGTGTGGCGCGGCGCGCAGGGGGTGTTTTATGCGACGGGTGGCGCGACTCCGATCTGGGACAATCACAGCAAGGTGAGCGTTTCCGGCACGAGTGCGGTGACGGGGATCGATCTCAATCTGGCGGCGGTGGCCAATCAGTTCTTCACGCTGTCTGGCGCGGTGAGCGGGTTGAGCGCGGATCAGGTGGTGGAGATTCACGCCTGGTCGGCGACGGGAGGCGGTTGGACGAGCGTGACGGGGAACGCGACCTACACGCTGGAGGGTCTGACAGCCGGGAACTACACGGTGGAGGTCTCCTCGAACGGCTATGTGCCGCAGCGGACCAAGAGCGTGACGGTGACTGCCAACGCGGTGAGCGCGGTTACCTGGACAAGCGGCTGGAACGATGCGGGCACGGTTGCGGTGAATGGCAACACGACGGGTCTGGACATCAAGTTGACGAGCGGTTACACCATCAAGGGAAGTGTGACCAGCGGCGGCAACGCCTTGAGTGGCGCCTGGGTGAACGCCTGGTCGGAGAGCAACGCGGTAGGCGGCGGTGGTGTGACCAACGCGAAGGGTGAGTTTGTGATCAAGGGTCTGCCGAACGGGAGCTACAAGGTGGATGTTTGGACGCCGGACGGCGTGGCCAAGACCACGGTGACGGTGACGGACGGGGATCCGGCGAGCGTGACGCTGGCGGTGAAGAAAGAGGCCGGGATCATCAAGGGAACGGTGACCAGCGGCGGCGCGGCGGCCATCGGGGCTTGGGTGATCGCCTATGACAGTACGGGTGCGGAGAAGGATCGTGCCGTGACCGACAGTACGGGAGGCTACAAGCTGGATGGATTGGAGTTGCAATCCTACACGGTGAAGGCGTTCAGCGCGGACAAGGCCAAGGCCGGGGACTGGGTGGCCAGTGGCGGGTATGCCACCAGCAGCGGTGCGGCCACAGCCGATGGCGCCACACTGGATCTGGCGTTGCAGTGAGGTATTGACCCTGGATAGCCGAGGCTGGTTTTGAGGCTCCAGGTACTTTCATGGATCTCCCCTCCTTGATAAAGGGAGGGGAGATTATCTGTTCATTTCATTTCAGGATGTTGCCATGAAACGGATTAGAGTATTGCGTGTTGTGCTGGTCATTATGATGTGGGTGTTGTCAACCGCAGGGGCGCAAGCCATTACGCTCGGCAGTTCGATGAGCAACGTGACCAGCACCAGTCATAGCGTATCGACCTCTTCCACAAACAGCAGCGTTGCGTTTTCCTGGAGCGCGGAAACAGTCAACACAACCGGTGATTCCATCACCTACGAATACGTGTTGAGCACGGATAGCACCCTGGACAACACGACCTTCGAGTCACGTCTGGCAGCCACGGCCTCTACGACTCTGGCCCGGGGCACGTTGACCAACACCACCTCGGTGACTGCGAGTTCCATGGCGGATGGCACCTATTATTTCTACATTCGCGCCTGGGAGAAGGGGGTCACGGTGGACGGGACCAAACTCACCAAGGCCGGGCCCTACATTCTGAACAGCGCGCCGAGTCTGGATGCCACCACGCCGATCACACCCACCTCCGGCTCTCACAAGAG
Source organism: Magnetococcales bacterium (assembly GCA_015232245.1). Taxonomy (GTDB): domain Bacteria; phylum Pseudomonadota; class Magnetococcia; order Magnetococcales; family Magnetaquicoccaceae; genus Magnetaquiglobus. The sequence goes on from JADGAB010000010.1 coordinate 12,112, forward strand.
CGCGGTGACTGTGACCATCAATGGCTCCAACTTCATGAACGGCGCCACGGTCAAGCTGGTGAACGGTACCCGGAGCGGTACCACCTTGACCGATGTTTCGTTGACCAATGTGACCGTTGCCAGCGCCAGTCAGATCACCGCCTCGGTACCGGCCAGCACTGCCCCGGGTGTTTACAGTGTCCAGGTGACCAACAGCACCCCGTGGAGCAAGACAGCGACTGCGGTTGGCAAATACACCTCGACCAACACCGCGCCGGTCGCGGCCACGGGTGGGGATCAGACCGTCACCTTGAGCAGCAGCGGATCGGTCACGGTTTCCTTGAGTGGGGCCACCTCCAGCGATGCGGATGGTGATACCCTGGCCTCCTACACCTGGACGTTGACCAGCATGCCCACCAGCGCCACGATCACGTCGGGTTCGGCGGCGTTGTCCACCAATTCCACCTTGAGCGGCAGTGCCCAGTCGGTGGTGGTCAAGACCGCCGGGACTTATACCTTCACGTTGCTGGTCAATGACGGGTTCGAGAACAGCGCCACCTCCTCCATGACCCTGACCGTGAAAGCGGCTTCGGGTTCCAACAACGCGCCCACCGCGAACCCTGGCAGTGATGTCACGGTGGTGCCGGGCAACGCGGCGACCCTGAATGGTTCTCTTTCCAGCGATCCGGATGCCGGAGACTCCATCACCAGCTACATCTGGACTTTGACCAGCAAGCCAGCGGCTTCGGCCTTGGCCACCGGGACGGCTGGCACCCAATCGAGTTTCATCACCCAGCAGAGCACCTCGTCTCCCACCGCATCTTTCACGCCGGACAAGGCCGGGAAATACGTGATCGCGCTGATCGTCAAGGACAGCAGCAGCACGGCATCGACCGCCAAGAGTGTCACCGTGACCGCCAACAACGCGCCGGTGGCCAAGGCGGGTTCCGCCCAGACCGTTGCCAAGGGAGATCTGGTCACCCTGGACGGCTCGGGCTCCGTCGATGCTGACAGCGATACCCTGACTTATTCCTGGAGCCAGTCCAGTCCCACCACCCCCGTGGTGACGCTTTCGTCGGTGACGGCTGCCAAGCCGACCTTTACGCCGACGGTGGCCGGAACCTATGTGTTCAAACTTGAAGTCAACGATGGCACGCAAAAGAGCACCAATACGGACAACACCGTGACCATCACCGTCAACACCCGTCCGGTGGCCAACGCCGGTTCGGCCCAGGTGGTCTCTCCTGGCGCTACCGTGACTCTGGACGGTTCCGGCTCAACGGACGCGGAAAATTCCGCGTTGACCTATACCTGGAGTCAGACGGGCACGACGGTGACTCTCTCGTCCACCTCGGCCTCCAAACCGACCTTTACGGCGCCGTCCACCTCTGGGGCGCTGGTGTTCAGTCTGTCGGTAAGCGATGGGGTGCATTCCAGCGCCACGGCTGCCACGGTGACCGTGACCGTGAACAATACGCCGGTTGCCAGCGCCGGGACCGCCCAAACGGTCACCACGGCGGGCGTGGTGACCTTGAAGGGTTCCGCCACGGATCAGGATACGGCGGATGTCGCGGGCTTGACCTATACCTGGAGCCTTGTCAGTCAGCCGACCGGGTCGAGCATCACCTTGTCTTCTGCCTCGGCCAAGGAACCGACCTTTACCCCGACCGTGAATGGCACTTACACGTTCAGCCTGGTGGTCGGTGATGGCAAATCCAACAGTACCCCATCCACGGTGACTGTGACCTACAGTGGCAACACGACCAGCAAACTGGCGGATGTGGACAAGGATGACAATCTGAATGCCACCGATGGTGTGTTGCTTCTGCGGACACTCTCCGGTGCAGCGACGATCACGACGGGTTTGACCATAGCGGCGGATCAGAACGATACGATCAAGGCCCGGGTCACGGCGGCTGGAACCGCGCTGGATGTGGACAAGAACGGTACAGTCAATGCGACCGATGGTGTGTTGATCTTGCGGTACCTCAGTGGTGCGGCGACCATCACCACCGGACTCTCTTTGACCACGGATGAGACCACCATCAAAAACGCCATCGATCTGTTGATGAAGTAGGCGTTGTCAGGTTGGAATCTGTCCGTGCAATTGGAGGGGCATCGATGGCGTTTCGCATGAGCAGGTTATGGCTGGGCCTTCTGGCGTTCTTTTGGATGGGAACGGATCTTTTGGCAAAAGAGCAGGTGGTGTCGTCGGCGCTCTCTACCCAGAAGGTCGCGCCAGGAGGATCGGTCAGCATCACCATACAGTATCAGACCGGAAATCCGGCGGAATCCCAGGTGACTGGCCTGGGATTGAAACTGTTTTTTGATTCCAGTCGGCTGACATTCACAGGCTTGACCGATGTGTTGCAGTCGGGATCTTCCCCGGGGTCCGGAGCGGGCGTTCTGATTGGTCAGGATGCGACCCCACAGGATGACACCGCCAATCTGGATGGGGATGCGTCCACGGACAAAATGCTCGGTCTGGCCTGGGCGGCCATGGACGGCAATTGGCCTGGCAGTGGCGTGACCTGGCCGGTGCCGTTGTTCAAGGCGAATTTCACGTTGGCGGCTGGGGCGGTCGGGCCTGCGGTGGTGCATGTGTTGGGAACCGGCACGGCCAGTGGATACACCCTGACCGCCGGCAATGCGGTGATCATCCCCTCGGGTTCAGCCTACGCGGTACTGGATGTGGATCATGACGGGCAAGTGACCGCCACGGACGGGGTGTTGCTCTTGCGTCGTCTGAGCGGTTCTCCGACCATCGACACCGGCCTGATTCTATTCCAGGGTCAGACCAATTCTCTGGTGGTGGAGCGGATCGAGTCGCTCAAAGCGGCCATGGACGTGGACAATGACGGTCAGATCACGGCCACGGACGGGGTGTTGATTTTGCGGCAATTGAGCGGTGCGCCAAGTGTGGCGACCGGTTTGATGTTGCCTGCCGGGCAGAGCAATGCCACGGTTATCTCCAATGTGGAGGCTTTGAAGTAAGTGTATGCTGATATGTTGTGATGGTTGAAGATCAGGATTGAGAGATTTGGAATCAGGCTGCCGAGAAAGCGCTTGCTGTTTCATCGTTCGGCATGATATCATGCCGGAATGCATGTTATACCGTTTTCGTTTTTTCCTATTTCACTGTGCTTAATGAGGTTGCATCCATGAGAACTGGGTCGTTTGAGACTGGGCAGAAAGAGGCGCGCGTCCATTGGACAAATCCTGTCGTTTGGTTGTTCATGGTCTGTCTGATCCTGTTTTCAGGTCAGGCAATGGCCGCCACCAAGGGGGGAACGCTGGAGTTGACTCCCAGCGTCACCAGTGTGACCGCCGGGTCATATGTCGAGGTGACGGTCGGATTCTCTGCGGCCACAGGAGGGGCCACCTCCCTGAACAACGCAGGCATCGTTGTCCAGTGGGACAAGAGTGTCTTTGCCCTGGATGCATCTTCCAATACCAACACTGCTTCCGGTGGTGCTGTGGCAGGTGACAACGATGCCCATGGGATGAATTATCTCCCTGGTGCGAACAGTAACCTGTCAACCGCCAAAAGCAATGATGAAAATGGACGGATCACCATGATCTGGTCCGGAACTTTCGTAAAAAGCGGCAAAACGTATATTGATGGCATGGGGGCAAGCGATACCATGCAGATACGGGATGCGGACCAGGATTCAACGACTGAAAAGGCTCAGGTTGAAAAGGGTCAAGCCTATATCAACTATACGCATCTCAGTTCGGACATCACGAATCCTGACGGTGGGGCAACAGCTCTTGCCGGTTACCAGTTCTTCAAGTTGAAGCTTCTGGCCAAAACAACCGCGGCAGCGGGTAGCTCCACGATCAAGGCAAAATTTATTGCCAATTCTGTTGTGGACAGCGCAGGCTCTGCCGCCAGTGACTATACCGCCGCCACCAAGGCGATCACCGTGGCCGCGGCCCCGGTGCCGACCATCACCGTGACCGGCGGCACCCAGCAGGTGGTGGCCGGTGCGGCCATCACCACGCCATTGAGCGTGACGTTGGCCACCGGATCCACGGCGGACGCTTCCAAAACCGTGACCTTCTCGGGCACGGGCGTCACCTTCTCCAACAACCAGAACAGCATTGACGTGGTTACCGGTACCGACGGGGTGGCCAGCATCAACGCCGTCACCTTGCCGACCACTGTCGGAACCTACACGATCACCGCAGCATCCACCGGTTACACCTCCAAGACCATCATCCTGACCGTGGTTGCCGGTACCGCCAGCAAAGTCACCGCCCTCTCCGGAACCGGACAAAATGGCACGGTGAACACCGATCTGGCCAATCCGTTCACCGTGACGGTGACGGATGCCTTCAACAATGCGGTTGGAGCTGGCGTGACCGTGAATTATACGGTGACCGGCGGAGGTGGCACTCTGAGTGCGGCTGCCGTGCAAACCGCTGCCAATGGACAGGCGAGCGCCACTTTGAAACTGGGTACGGTTGCGGGTGATCAGAATAATGTGGTCACGGCGGCTGTTGCCAATGGCACGGCCTCGGCGGAATTCAAGGCGACCGCCAATCCGGGCGCGGTCACGCAGCTGGTTCTTTCTGTCAACAAAACCTCTGTGACCGCCACGGTGGCCACGGATGTGACGCTGACCGCCAAACTGGTGGATACCCTGGGGAATACCGTGACCACGGCCCCGGCCACCGCCGTCACCTTCACCATCAGCCCGACCACCCTGGGAACCCTCGGCACCGCCACGGTCAACACGACCAATGGCGTGGCGACCACCACCCTGACCACCGCCCAGCAGGCCTCCGGCGGAACCACCACGCTGAACCTGACCGTGGACGCATCTACCGCGACCATTACCGCGGACAAGGTGGAAGACAAAATCGTCGGTCTCATCTTCAATACCCTGGCCAAGACCGATGGCGCCGACCAGAATGGCGCCGTGGGTTCGGCTCTGGCCAAGCCCTTCAAGGTCACCCTGACCGAGGGAACCACCCTCAAGTCCGGTGTGACGGTGACCTTCACGGCCACTGGCGGCACCTTTGCCAATGGCAACACCACCACCACGGCGGTAACCGATGCCACGGGTGTGGCCACATCCTCGGCCTTTACCCTGGGCACCAAGTCCGGAACTTTCAAGGTGACGGCTTCGGCTACGAATTATCCTTCCCAGGATTTCGCGCTGACCGCCAATCCGGGGGATGCGGCCAAACTGGTCAAGAACTCGGGTGATGCTCAAACCGGTACTGTGGGCGCGCCTTTGGCCAACGCCTTCTCGGTGACGGTCCTGGATGCCAATGACAATCCGGTCTCCGGCAAGGCGGTCAAGTTCACCCCGTCCACCGGCAGCGGCCAGATGAACGCAACCTCCGTCAACACCGGAACCACCGGTATCGCGGAAGCCACCTTGACATTGGGTACGACTGTAGGCGCCAAGTCGGTGACTGCGGAAGTGACCGGTATCACCTCCACCCTGACCTTCACGGCCACGGCCAATCATGGTCCGGTCGGGAAACTGGTGCTGAGTTCCAGCGCCTCGACGGTGAGTTCCTACTCTGCCAGTCCGGTGACCATTACCGGTACCCTGCAGGATCAGTATGGCAACACGGCCACCTCGGACAGCGCCACTCAGGTCACCTTCTTCACGGTGAACGCCTCCACCAACGGCTACTTTGGCGCCACCAACACCACCACCCAGGCTGCCGCCAACAAGGGTGTGGCCACCGCGACTCTGACAACTGTCCAGAAGCCGCAGACGGACAACGCCACCTACACCATTGTCGTGGATGGCAACACCTCCACCATCAACGCCTCGACTGTTGATAATCTGACCCTGACCATGGCGCCGTTCTCCCTGAACGCCACCACGGTCAATCTGGTCTCCGGCGACAGCATGACCTTTACCGCGACCGGTGGCACCACCGCCACGGTTTGGGAGAAGGGCACCGGTTCCGGGGCCACGGTCACTGGATCTCCGGCTGCCTCCGTCACCTACAAGGCCGCCACGGTCACCGCCACCACCACCGACACCTTGAAAGCCTCCGATACCATCGGCGGGTCGGCGGTCTCCTCCACGGCCAACATCACCATTCAACCCGAACTCGGCATCTTCCCGACCTCCGCTCCCGCAGCCTTGCCGCTGGGTGGACAGGCCCAGGTGACCCTCTCGGGCGGCAACGGCACCTATGAGTGCTCCAGCAGCAACACCGCGGTTGCCACAGCCACCATCAGCAACAAGGTCTGCACCGTCAATACGGTGGCAACCGGCAACTTTACCCTGACCTTCAAGGATACGGCCACCTATCTGGGCAGCAAGACCACCAACGCCAAGACCTCCACGGCCATCGAAGTGGTGCATCCCATCACCATCACCTCGGCCAAGAACACGGATGGCAAGGTCTATCTGAATACGGATACCAACAAGACCTACGCCATCACGGCCACGGGTGGCAAAACCGACAGCTACACCTACAAGTCGTCCAATACGGCGGTGGCCACCGTCTCGGCGGCTGGTTTGGTGACGGCTGTGGCCACGGGCAACACCGTGATCACCTTGACCAGTGTCTCTTATCCGGATATCACTCAGACCCTGACCGTGGTGGTCACGGGCCCGATCTCCCTCAAGGACACCACCAGCAACGCCGCTGAGATCACCACCACCCAGACCACCCTCAGCGGAGGCAGCGGTTACACCTTCCAGGTGGCGGGCGGCTCCACCAACTATCAGGTCACTGTGACCGGTCCGGGTACGGGCCAGATCGTGGCCGGTGAGAACGGCAAGTACACCTTCAAGGCTCCTACCACCGGTGCCTTCGCGGGTGAGTACACCATCACCGTGGCCGATACCATGGTGACCGGCGCCACCAAGACCATCACGGTTGCGGTCCCCTACAAGATCACAGCCAGCGAGACCACCCTGCTGAGCACGGACAAAACCCAGTCGGTTGTCGTGACCGGTGGGGCTGTGGGTGACATCTTCAAGCTCTCCGTGCTGGATGGTTCCGGCGCGGCGGACACCAGCAGCAAAATTGCCGGTCTGACGGCCACTGCGGGTGGTTCCGGTTCGGCGGCCACCTTGTCCGCCACTGCCGTGGCTGGCACCACCAACAATTCGGCCACGGGTTATATCGCCCCGGCCACCCTGACCACCGTGACCATCATGAAGGTCAAGGCGGTTCTGCAGGTCAGCAATGCGGATTCCGCCAAGAGTTGGGCCAGTGTGACCTCGGATGCCATCTCGATCATTCCGATGGTGACCTATACCCTGACCGTCAACGACAGCGCCGGAGCGGTCGTGACCGGCGCCAAGGTGACGTTGCGCAACAAGAGCGCCATCGAATCCGATGCGGGCATTCCCACCATCACCATCGCCACCACGGACACCAGCGGCAAGACCACGGTCTCCCTGCCTGCTGGCGGCAACTATGTGTTCGATGTGATTCCGACCGATCTGACCAAATTGCAGTCCGGTACGGTCACCATCGGCAGTACCGCCACCACTGCCACCCTGGCGCTGCGCAAGATCTCTTCTCCGAAGAAATACACCGGCACCATCGTGGATAACAGAACCGACAAAACCAAGTCCGCCTCGGTGGTCATGTGGGATGCCAATGGCAACAAGGTGGAGGGCGCGGTGGATGGCCTCAGCTTCACCTTGTGGGTGGATACCACCACCTTCACGCCTTCCTTCGTGAATGTGATGGCTCCTGCCGGTATCATGGCGACACGGCCTGTGACCGATGCCACGGATTCCTGCGTCAATGCCAGTGATGTGCTGCAGGAGACCCCCAAGACCCAGAGCGCCTGTGTTGCGGCTGCGGCCACCAATGTCTGGAAGGGGGCTTTCGGCAGCACCAATACCTTCATCATCAATGCGGTGCCGGTTTCTCTCGACACCACGGCCAGCGATGCGCTCAAGACGGCAACCAACAACAACACGGCCACGGACTTGAGCACGGTCACCTCCACGGGAACCTCTTCCACGGGTGAGACCATCAAGCCTTTGACCATCACGGCTCTGCCACTGACAACCGTCAAGACGGCTATTCCGAATGCCAACACCGTCGAAGCGGCCTCGGTTCCTCATGGAACGGATACGAGCACCTCCTCGGCGACGGGTACGCTGAATGTGACTGGCAACGATCCGATCATCCTGGTGGTCAAGAATCTCGCAGGCGAGATCATCTCCGCTCCCCTGGTGCATCAACCCTTGAACACCACCCAATCGGCGCTGCTGCAGGGTGGTCTTGTTGAAGGAACGCCTGTGCCTCTGGTGGCGGATTCCTCCGGCAGTCAGACTTCGGTCAATGTCTCTTCGGGTGGGACGCTCACCACGCTGACCAATGTCCAGATCGGGGTCTCTTCCGCCTCGTTCGGCAAAAATCAGGTGGGTCAGATCTTTACCTCGGCTCGCGCCGGCAAGGTGGATTCCACCAAGGCGAGCGACACCCTGAAAAGCCAGACCAGCTTGACCGGTGGTGAAGTTCTGGAGTTGGATATCGTGGTGTTTGATGCCAACAAGAAGGTGGTTTCCACCGGAACCGGCAACAATACCATCAGCAGTTCGGGTATTCAGGTCGGCATTCCGGTGAATGTCACCGCCATGCTCAACAAGATGGGTCTGGGCACCATGAATATTGATGCTGTGAACAGCCAACTGCAGATCCTGACCGCTCCGACCATGCAGGACTTCCTGGCGGGCAAGAATATCACCGTCATGACGGGAGCCAAGTTTGATCCGTTGACCAATACGGTTGTCTTCAACACCAATCACTTCTCTGTCTTTGTGCCGGGTGTCGCCTCCGTCGGCAGTGGCAGCAGCAGTGGCGGTGGTGGCTGCTTCATCGCCACGGCGGCTTATGGTTCCTACGAGGCCCCTTATGTCAAACTGCTGCGTGAGTTCCGCGATCAGTACCTGCTGACCAATGCCACCGGTTCCTGGTTTGTGGATCAGTACTACACCTACAGCCCGGCAGCCGCGGATTGGCTCCGGGAGCATGACAGCATGAAGGCCGTGGTTCGTGTTCTCCTTCTGCCTCTGATCGGTATGAGCTGGATGTTGCTGCATGGCTCCATGCCGATGACCTTCCTGGTGCTGGCGCTCCTGATCGGAGTCCTGGTGACCGTGCGGGGTTGGAGACGGAAACGGTTGGCCAAGGTCTGTTGATCATCCCCAGTACGGGAGCGGAGTGATCCGCTCCCGTACCCCTTCCAAAATCAGGTCCCTTCATTTCTCCAGGTTGCCGCATGAATCCGATCTCCTGGAACCATCTGGGCGCCCGAATCGCGCCTTTTCTGATGGCGGCATGCATTGGCCTGGAACTGTCACGGATCACCTGGTTGGCCATGCCGGATCCGGCCAACGGGACCAATGCTTCCCAGGTTCAGCCTGAAAAGAGCGCTGCCAATCAGCCCAAAACCATCGCCAGCGCGGCGGTTCTGGAAGCCATGAAACTCTTCAATCCCTGGGAGACCATCCAGGTGGAGAAAGAGAAACCCCCGCCAGTCAAGGAAACCAGGGAAGTTGTGGTGGATTCGAATCTGGAATTGATGCTCATTGGTTCCATGGTGCTGCCCCATGACTCACGGGCGGTGATGACCCGCAAAAAGGATCCCAACAACCAGATGGTGTTGCAGGTTGGCGATGAGGTGGATGGAGCGTATCTGAAGAAGATCGAACGGCATGCGGTCTATTTTGAGAATCGGGGCCGCACGGAGCGGATCGTCATGCCAGACGGCTTGAAACCGGAGCCGTCCGCTGCCGCAACCCCTGCCGCAGGGACTGCCCAGCCAAGCGCCCCCTCTTCAAGCAGCACCTTGCCCAGAGCCGAGTATGAAGCCATGATTGGCAAGGGGATGAATCTGTTGGCCGGGGTGAATGTGACTCCGTTTTATCAGGGCAGCGATGCCTTGGGGTATCGAGTCAAGTTTGCCGACGCCAAGCCGGAATTCACCCGGATCGGTCTGGCAAACGAGGATGTCATTCAGAAGGTCAACGGGATTTCTGTGACCGATGCCCAGAAGATCAGCGAATTGGCCGGCAAGCTTAAAGGTCTTGGCACGATCCGGATTGATCTGTTGCGAGACAATCAGCCCAAGACCATCGAGTTGTCGATTGGAAATTGAGCGTGGATTCTTATGAAGAAAAAGAGGGGGCTGGGGGATTCTTCCTTCAGGGTTTTGATGCTCAAACATGAAACCTTCTCAATCTGTTGATCTTGTCAATAATATTCAATGTTTGAAACTCCCGGGGGCTTTGCCCCTGGACCCCTGTCGGTAAAACAACGCATCCTGAAAAATGGGTGCGGTTCAGATTTCGGAAGCGTTCAGATGAGGATTGTTTGGATTCTGTTGGCAATCTTGCTGCTGGCCCGGGACGGGGATGCCGCCTCTGCGGGGAAAACCACCCCTGCCAAACCCCCCGAGGCCGGGACTGGTGTCATGCCCGGACCGGGAGACCGGTTCACCATGGATTTTCAGGGGGTGGAACTCTCCCAGGTGGTCCGTTTCATCGCCGAGATGACCGGCAAGAACTATGTGCTGGATCCCCAGCTCAAAGGCAAGGTCACGGTGGTCACCCCCACGGCGGTTTCGGTGGGGGAGGCGGAGAAAATCTTTGAATCCATTCTCAGCGTTCATGAATTGACCATTGTCGAACGGGATGGCGCTTTCAAGATCGTTCCTTTGAAATTTGGAATCTCCGAGGGTGGAACGCCGGTTTTGCAACCTGCGGCGTTGCCCCCCAAGGATGAGACGGTCTTGAGTCGCCTGGTTCGTCTGCAGCACGTGGATGCCAACTCCATGGCCTCCACCTTGAAGCCTTTGATGCATCCCTGGGGTTCTTTGGCAGCCCACGTGCCGACCAACGCCCTGGTGGTGACCGATGCGGCGGTGACGGTCAACAAGCTGATGACCTTGATCGAGGCCATGGATGTGCCGGTGGGTCTGGCCGAACGCAAGTTGTTCAAGTTGCAGCATGCGGCGGCGGCCACGGTGGAAAAACTGGGCAATGCGGTTTTTACCGATTTCAACAGTCGACGCAGAAAAGAGGATGTGGGGGTCAAGTTGTTCTCTGACGCCCGCAGCAATATTCTGGTGGCGGTCTGCGCTCCGGAGCAGATGAAAGAGGTGGAAAATCTGGTGGCGGGTCTGGATCACCCGGTGGTCACCTCCCCGGGGAATCTGCATCTCTATTATCCCCGCAACAGCGAGGCCGAGGCCATTGCCAAGGTTCTGACCAGTCTGATGGGCACCGCAGGCGCGGCCAAGGCCGGTGGCGAGGAGCTGAAACCTCTGGAGTTCATGCGTTCGGTGAACGTGGTGGGGGAGAAATCCACCAATACCCTGGTGATTGCCGCCACACCGGAGGATTACGCGGTTTTGCTGCCGATCATTCAGGGATTGGACAAGCGACGTCTGCAGGTCCATGTGGAGGCGCTCATCATCGAAGTGACCGCGGAACGGGCCGCCGAGTTCGGGGTGGAGTGGCGTTTCGGCAGTATTCCCGCCGTGGGTTCCAAGGCCAATACCGGGTTTGGCAGCTCTTCGTTCGGGGATGCCATCACCAATCCCCTGAATACGGGCAATGGCATGGCGGTGGGGCTGATGCATGGCGCCATTCAATGGGGTACGACCACGGTGCCCAACATTCCCGCGTTGATCCGGGCGTTTCAGTCCGAAGGGGATGTGAACATCCTGGCCACACCCAATATCGTGACCATGGATGGGGTGGAATCGGAAATCATCGTCGGTCAGAACATTCCCATCGTCTCCGGCACCACCTCTTCCACCGCCGCTTCCACCACCGCCTCTCCCGGGGTCACTTCACAGACCGTGGAACGCAAGGATGTGGGTTTGACCCTGCGGGTCACTCCCCGGGTGATCGAGGATGAGTGGCTGGAAATCAAGATCTATCAGGAGCAGTCCAGCGTCACTCCGGCCAGCATCAAGCAGTTGGATGCCGGAACCCTGGGCAGCAGCGTGGTGACCAACAAACGCTCCATCAAGACCACGGTGAATCTCAAAAGCGGGCATACCATTGTGCTGGGGGGGCTGATCAAGGAGGAGCAGAACGATCAGGTGGGCATGGTTCCCTGTCTGGGAGGGGTCTCCGGGGTGGGGGATCTGTTCAAGAAGACCAGTCGCTCCCGGAACAAGTCCAATCTGATGGTGTTCATCCGTCCGGTGATTACCAACCAGTTTGATGAACTGGTGAAGATCTCTGGAGACAAGTATCGCGCCGCCCGGGAGGCTTGGGGTGGGGTGGAGTCCAAGGGTAGCGGATTGGTTCCTGCCTTGCGGCCCACCGCCTTGCCGGAGTATGAACGGGTGTTGCCGTTTGTGCCGTCCCCGGAGGAGAAAAATCCTGCCGGGAAAAAGGATGGCGCTCCTGTGGCACCGGTGAAAGAGGAGAAACCGGCGGCGAAAGAGGAGAAACCGGCGGTCAGGGAGGTCAAACCTCCCAGACAGGCAGCGGTGAAACCGGTCAAGTCCGAGCCCTCCGCTGCGGTTGCCAAAGAGACGGCGGGGGAAGGATATGCCCTGCAGGTGGAGTACGGCGACAAGCCCGACGGGGCCAAGGCCATGGCGGACCGCTTGCTGGCCAAGGGATATGCCGCCAGCGTGGTGCGGGAGTCGGATCGGGATGGAAAAGCCCGTTTTTCTGTCAGGATCGGTCATTACGCCACCCGGGCCGAGGCGGAACGGGCCGCGGGTGAGTTCAAAAAGAAGGAGGGCAGGAGCGTCTATCCGATCCGGTGGCGCCCGGCCCTCGAAGAGAACCCGATGTAATCCGGAACGTGCTTTTTTGAATGATTGGCTTGCGATAAGACATCATACCCATGTCCAAGACGGAACACCCTTCCGAACGACTCGATCCGGCCATCGCCCGTTCCCTGCCGTTTGCCATTGCCAAGCGGGCACTGTTTCTGCCTGCCTGGAGAAACGAGGCCGGTCGATTGGAGGTGTGGATCACCGGTCAGACCGATCCGTACATTCTCGATCAGTATCGCATGGAGAGTCAGGATCCGGTCAAGCCGGTGCTGGTGGCCCGGGATCGGTTGTTGGAAGCGTTGCAGCGGGTTCATCAGGAACACGGTGTGGCGGTGGAAAACGTGCTGGAGGAGTTGCCGCCCTCCATGCTGGCCACTCAGCTTGCGGAAAAGCCGGACCTTCTGGAAGCCGATGACGATGCCCCGATCATTCAACTGGTCAACTCCCTGATCATTCAGGCGCTGCGCAACCGGGCGTCGGACATCCACATAGAACCCTTTGAGAACAATCTCATCGTCCGTTTCCGGGTGGATGGACTGCTGCATGAGACCCTGCGACCCCCCAAACCGGTGCAGGCTCCTCTGATGTCCCGCATCAAGGTGATGGCCGGGTTGAACATCGCCGAAAAGCGTCTGCCCCAGGATGGGGCCATGCGCGTCCAGGTGGCCAGCCAGGAGGTGGATGTGCGGGTGTCGGTGCTGCCGGGTCACTACGGGGAACGGCTGGTGATGCGTCTTCTGGAAAAACAGGGGGAACGCACCAACCTGGGGGAACTGGGTCTGACCGAAGCCCAACTGGCCTGGATCAAAACCCGCATGACCGCCAGTCACGGGATTCTGCTGGTCACCGGCCCCACCGGCAGCGGCAAGAGCACCACCTTGTATTCGGTGTTGTCGGCCATCAATACCTCGGAAAAGAACATCATCACCATCGAAGATCCCATCGAATACTCCCTGGCCGGGGTGGGTCAGATCCAGGTGGCCCCCAGGATCGGCTTGACCTTTGCCTCCGGTTTGCGCTCCATTCTTCGGCAGGATCCGGATGTGATCATGGTGGGGGAGATTCGTGATCTGGAGACCGCCGAGATCGCCATTCAGGCCAGTCTGACCGGACATCTGGTCTTTTCCACCCTGCATACCAACGACAGCGTGGGCGCGGTGGTTCGTCTGGTCAACATGGGGATCGAACCGTTTCTGGTCAGTTCGTCGGTGGATGGGGTGGTGGCGCAACGGCTGGTGCGGCGTCTTTGCGCCCGCTGCAAGGAGCGCTTCACTCCGGCCCCGGAACTGTTGCGCGGCATGAACGGCGAGATTTCCCCGGTGATTCCTTCGGATGCGGTCTTCTATCGTCCCAAAGGGTGTCCGGCCTGCATGGGAACCGGTTATCTGGGTCGGACCGCGCTGTTCGAGATGCTCACCATGAGTTCGGCGATCCGCGCCCTGATCGATCAGCGTGCCTCGGATCTGGAGCTGCACCGGGTCGCCCGGGATGAGGGGATGATCTCCCTGCGGGAGGCCGGATTGGTGAAGGCTGCGGAAGGGATGACCAGCCTGGAGGAGGTGTTCCGGGTGACCCAGGAGCGCATCGAGGTGAGCTGATGGCGGTTTTCCGTTACGAGGGGATGCGGGCCGGCGGGGGCCGGAAGGTCAAGGGGGTGCTGGACGCCGATTCGGAACGGGATGCCCGGCGTCTGCTCAAGCAGCAGGAGATCTACCCGACGGTTCTGGAACGGCTGGAGGGGGGCGAGGGGAACTCCCGCGTCCTGGGCAAACGGTGGAAGATATGGAACCGTGCCCCGTTGCCGCCCATGCGGGAGCGGATCGTTTTCACCCGGCAGATGGCCAGTCTGCTGGCGGCGGGCTTTCCGGTCATGGAGGTGCTGATCAGCGTGGAGGAGCAGATCCGTACGGGTCCGTTCCGGGAGGTGGTGGCCACGATCCGCAACGATGTGGGGGAGGGGCACTCTTTGTCCGAGGCGCTGGCCAGGCATGGACGGATCTTTCCGCCGATCTATGTGAGTCTGGTGCGGGCCGGCGAAAAGGGGGGCGGGGGGGCCTTGGATGTGGTCTTCGAACGGCTGGCCGTGGTCATGGAGGAGGAGCGGCGCATTCGTGGCCGTCTGCTCAGCGCCATGATCTATCCCACGGTGATGGCGGTGGTGGGCAGCCTGATTCTGGTTTTTCTGGTGACGGTGGTGGTGCCCAGGGTGACGGTGGTTTTCAAGGAGACCCAGCAGACCCTGCCTTTGGTGACCCGTTCCTTGCTTGCCATCAGCGATTTTGTCCGGGATTGGGGTGGATGGCTGGCTCTGGTGGTGACCGGATTGTTTCTGGTATTTTCCTGGTGGGCCCGCTCCGAAAAGGGACGGGTGGTGGTGGAACGCTGGTGGTGGCGGATGCCGATGCTGGGTGATTTTCTCTCCACGGTGGCGACCATGCGGGTCTGTCAACTGCTGGGTCTGCTGCTCAAAAGCGGCGTGCCGGTGATCGCCAGTCTGCAGGTGACGGCTGACGCCACCGGTTTTGTCACGGTGCGGGCCGGCATTCTGGATGTGGCCCGCAGCGTGGAACGGGGCGACTCCCTGGCCGACGCCCTGGAGCGTTCCGGTTATTTCCAGGGATTGGCGTTGCGCATGATCAAGGCCGGCGAGCGCTCCGGCAGTCTGGAAGCCATGCTCGACCGGTCGGCCCAGTTGCACCGGGAGGAGATCGAACAGGCTTTGGAGCGGTTGATGCATCTGGTGGAGCCGGTGATCATCCTGATCATGGGTGGCGTGGTGGGCTATGTGGTGGTGGCGGTGTTGCTGCCCATCTTCGAAATGAATCAATTTATCAAATAATGTGTCGATTGCGTTGGATTCTGCTGGGGTTGCTCCTCTGTTTCGGCAGGGCGGGGGATGTGTGCGGGGCTTATCTCAACACCCCGGAAGCGGTCTTTGCCTATGCGCTGGAACTGGAGAAAAACGGCGATCACAAACGGGCCGCCACGGAGTTCGGACGTTACGTCTCCGGGGGTCGCCTGCAGGGAGCCGAATCCTTTCCCAGGCTGGAGGAGGGGATGTTCCGTCTGGCGGTCAATCTGGCCATGGCCAACGAGGTGGATGGGGCGTTGCGGGCCTTTTCCGTCCTGGGCGAGAGTTTTCCCAAGAGCGAATACATTCCGGTGGCCCTGTTGCGCATGGGACTGCTCTACGAGCGGGCCGGAGCGACCGGAGAGGCCATCCTGCGCTATCAGCGTCTGGCGGACATGAAGATGGACAGCCAACTGGGGGCGTTGTCCCGTTTGCGTCTGGCCTGGATCGCCATGGGCAAGCCCGGCGAGGAGGAGATCGCCCGGGGGCATCTGCGCGCCGTGACCAATCCCCGCCTGGCCGAACCGGTCCGGCAGGTGTTGCGGGATCTGGAGCAGCTCCCGAATCTGCCCTACAAGGATCCCTGGATCGCCGGGGTGCTGACCGCCGTGCTGCCCGGCGCGGGTCATCTCTATCTGGATCGTCCCGAGGATGCCGGAGTGGCTTTTCTTTCCAATGGTCTGCTGATTGCCGGGACCATTCAATCCTTCTCAAAGGGGATTTCCGGTCTGGGGACGGCCCTGGGATTGTTGGAGCTGGGGTGGTATTCGGGGACGATTTTCAGTTCGGTCAGTCTGACCCACAAATACAACAAACATCTGCGGGAGGAGCAGTTGAACCGCATGGGGGCGTTGCTGCAACCCGAAGCCGGCGCTCTCGGATTGGAGATGGAGTGGCATTATTGATTCCGGCGGAGGTGGCCGGGTGGCTGCC
>JADGAB010000110.1 GCA_015232245.1 Magnetococcales bacterium
CGCGCCAAAGGCAAAGTCCCAAGGGCTTCGCCCTTGGATCCCACCAGGGGGATAATCCCCCTGGACCCCTATCAAGTAAAATGACGCATCCCGAAACGGATGCGTTTTAGAGGGCCCCGGGGTTTCATGACCAGCGACACCAGCGTATTGCTCACCTTGGGCGCCCTGTTTCTGATCGGTTTTGGCGCCGACGCCCTGGCGCGTCGGGTGATGCTGCCCCGGGTGACGCTTTTGTTGCTCGCCGGCATGCTGCTGGGGCCTTCGGTCACGGGTGTGGTTTCCACCAAACAGCAGGGCTGGCTGGTGGTGGTGGCCCAGGCCACTTTGTGCATGGTGGGTTTTCTGCTGGGGGGACGGCTCACCATCAATGGTCTGCAACGCTATGGCCGGACCGTGCTGATCATCTCCCTGACCATTCTGACCGTCTCCTCCAGTCTGATGTTCGGCAGCATGCTCTGGGCGGGGGTGCCTCTTTCCGCCGCGATTCTGTTTGCCAGCATCTGCCTGACCACCGATCCGGTGGCCCCCACGGATGTCATCCACGAACTGCACGCCGATGGCCCATTCACCCGCATCCTGATGGGGGTGATCGCCACCAACGACGCCCTGGGATTTGTCCTGTTCACCGTCGCCCTCTCCGTGGCCGCCCTGTTTCATCCCACGGTGGTGCCTCGCTCCGTGCTCGAGGTGGTCTGGGAGTTGGGAGGCGCGGTGGCCATCGGCGCGCTGCTGGGACGGCTGCTGGCCTTTGTCGGCGATTACATCCAGGGACCGGATACCCTGCTGGCCGGCACCCTGGGACTGCTGATCCTGTGCGGGGCCATGGCCACCCGGTTGCACACCTCGTTCTTTCTGGCGGTGATGATCATGGGGAGCGTCACGGTCAATACCGCGCAACGCCCCTGGAAATCCTTCATGATCATCGAACGGTTTCTGTGGCCGTTTTTGATTCTTTTTTTTCTGCTGGCCGGCGCCAACCTCAAGCCCAAGGCCATGCTGGAGATCGGTCTGATCAGCGGCGTCTATCTGGCCTGCCGCATGCTGGGAGAGATCATCGGCGGCTGGCTTGGGGCCACCTTGAGCCGTTCCCCCGCCTCGACCCGCCGCTGGCTGGGTCCGGCCCTGCTCCCCCAGGCCGGGGTGGCCATGAGCATGACCTTCATCGCCGTGCAACGTTTTCCCGATCTGACCGACCTGCTGCTGCCGGTGGTCATCTCCGGCGTGATGGTCTTCGAATTGATCGGCCCTGTCATGACCCGCGTCGCCCTGGTCCGCATCGGGGAAAACAATGGCCGGGAAGGCGGCCCACGGTTGCGATAGAGGCGGTTTGGGGGTAAACTTCCTCAGTTTGACCTTATTCTTCTCTTGAAGCGCTTCGCGGGTATCATGGACAACGAACAGCCGAACGTGGATCCCAATCTTTCCAAACGGGTTCCGGTCAATCTCGAAGACGAAATGCGTCGTTCCTACCTCGATTACGCCATGAGCGTCATCGTGGGACGGGCCCTTCCCGATGTCCGGGACGGTCTCAAACCCGTGCATCGCCGGGTGCTCTTCGCCATGAGCGAACTGGGCAACGAATGGAACCGGGCCTACAAGAAATCCGCCCGCGTGGTGGGTGACGTGATCGGCAAATACCATCCCCACGGGGATGTGGCGGTCTACGACACCATCGTGCGCATGGCCCAGGATTTCTCCATGCGCCATCCCCTGGTGGACGGACAGGGCAACTTCGGCTCCGTGGATGGCGACTCCCCGGCGGCCATGCGTTACACCGAAGTCCGCATGACCCGTCTGGCCGGAGAACTCCTCGCCGACATCGACAAGGAGACCGTGGATTTCGGTCCCAACTACGACGGCTCCCTGCAGGAACCCCGGATTCTGCCCTGCAAGTTTCCCAATCTTTTAGTCAGCGGTTCGTCGGGCATCGCCGTGGGCATGGCCACCAACATTCCGCCCCACAACCTCGGCGAGGTGGTGGACGCCACCTGCGCCCTGATCGACAATCCCCATCTGACCAGTCGGGGATTGATGGTCTATGTGCCGGGTCCGGACTTTCCCACCGGCGGCACCATCCGGGGACGGGCCGGGATCTTGAGCGCCTACGAGACCGGACGGGGCAGCGTGGTGATCCGGGCCAAAACCCATGTGGAGACCAAAAAGGATGGCCGCGAGGCCCTCATCATCGACGAATTGCCCTTCCAGGTGAACAAGGCCAAACTGGTGGAGGCCATCGCCGATCTGGTGCGGGACAAGAAGATCGAAGGCATTTCCGATCTGCGGGACGAGTCCGACCGTCAGGGCATGCGGGTGGTGATCGAGACCAAACGGGATGTCAATACGGAAGTGCTGTTGAATCAGCTCTACAAGCACACCTCCATGCAGACCTCCTTCGGGGTCAACGCCGTGGCCCTGGTTCACGGTCAGCCCCAGACCCTGAGCATCAAGAGCATCCTGGAGGAGTTCATCAATCACCGGCGTCAGGTGGTGACTCGTCGGACTTTGTTCGATCTGCGCAAGGCCCAGGCCAGGGGGCACATTCTGGAAGGGCTTTCCGTGGCCCTGGCCAACATCGATCGGGTCATCGAACTGATCCGCAACGCCCCCAATCCCCAGAGCGCCAAGGAGCAACTGGTGGCGGAGCTCTGGGACCGTGGTCCGGTGGAGGTGATGCTGGCCCGGGCTTTGGAGGTGGGCGCCCCCGCTTCGCCCCAGTTCGTGGAAGGGGGCTACCGGTTGTCGCCGGAACAGGCCCAGGCCATCCTGGACATGCGTCTGCACCGTCTGACCGGTCTGGAACAGGACAAGATCCATCAGGAGTTCGAGGAGACCCTGGTCGAGATCGGACGCCTGAACGCCATTCTGGCCTCGGATGAGGCGTTGCTGAATGTCATCAAGGAGGAGTTGCGGCGCATCAAGGAGATGTTCGCCAATGCCCGGCGCACCGAGATCGTCGAGGAGGAGGGGGAGTTCTGCGCCGAAGACCTGATCGCCGACGAGGAGATGGTGGTCACGGTGAGCCATGCGGGTTACGTCAAGCGTCAGCCCGCGGTGGATTACCGCAGCCAGCGCCGTGGCGGCAAGGGCAAAAGCGCCACGGGCATGAAGGATGAGGATTTCATCTCGCAACTGTTCGTGGCCTCGACCCACGACATGATGCTCTGTTTCACGGACAAGGGGCGGGTGTTTCGTCTGAAGGTCTACGAGATTCCCCAGGCCAGTCGCGCGGCGCGGGGGCGTCCCATCGTCAATCTTCTCGCCCTGGAAGCAGGCGAGAAGGTTGCCCAGATTCTGCCGGCCCGGGTGGCCCGGGATCAGTGGGACAACTGGCATCTGCTGTTTGCCACGGCCAAGGGTCTGATCAAGAAGACCGCGTTGTCGGCCTTCAGCAACATTCGCATCAACGGCATTCGCGCCGTGGATTTGCAAGAGGGGGATGACCTGGTGGGGGTGGCGCTGCTGCCGGTGCTCCCCGAGGATCTGGAAGCCGAAAGCGGCGAGACGGGTGGCGAAGGGGGGGAAGAGGAACTGCTCGCGGCGGAAGCCGAAACCGCGCTGGAGGAGGAAACCGACGACTCCGATGTCCGGCCTGGACAGATTCTGCTCTATTCGAGTTCCGGGAAGGCGGTTCGCTTCCGTACCAGTCAGGTGCGCCTGATGGGGCGCGTGGCCCGGGGGGTGCGGGGCATGCGCCTGAAAGGAGAGGATCGGGTGATCGCACTGAATGTCTTGACCAACGAGGCGGATTGTCAGATCCTGGCCATCACGGAAAACGGCTACGGCAAACGGACCGAAGCGGAGAAATTTCCCACCAAGGGACGGGGCACGCAAGGGGTGATCGGCATGCTGATCAACGAGCGCAACGGACCGGTGGTGGCCAGTCTGGTGGTGGCGCCGAGTGATCAGATCATGGTGATCACCGATCAGGGAACGGTGTTGCGCACTCCGGTGGAGACGGTGCGTCTGACGGGACGCAATGCCCAGGGGGTGAAGGTTCTGGATGTCTCCAACTCCGGGGAGCGGGTGGTCTCCGTGGCGCGCATCGCCGAGTCCGAGGAGGATGCCTCCGGCGAAGGGATCGAGGACGAGGCCGGGATCGAGCTGGATGAAGGGAGTCAATAAGAGCCATGTTGGACCTGAAAGCGATTCGCGAGCGTCCTGAATGGGTGGACGCCCGTTTGCAAAGTCGGGGTGGACGGTATGATCTGAAGGCCTTTTTTGCTCTGGAAGCCCAGCAGAGGGAGTGGCGCACCCGGACCGAAGGGTTGCAGGCGCGGCGCAACGAGATCTCCCGGCAGGTGGGTCGCATGAAGGCCGGGGGTGAGGATGCCTCGGCCCTGCTGGCGGAGATGGGGGAGTTGGCCCCCCGGCTCAAGGAGGCGGAGGCCGCCTTGCGGAGCAGGGAGGAGGCGTTGCAGGAGGAATTGGCCCGTCTGCCGAATCTGCCGGCGGAAGATGTTCCGGAGGGACCGGACGAGAGCGGCAATGTGGTGGTGCGCTCCTGGCCCGAGGGGTTTGCGGGCGGACCTTTGACGGAAAATCATTGGGATGTGGGTGAACGGCTGGGAATTCTGGATTTCACCAGCGCCGCCGAGACCGTGGGAGCCCGGTTCACCTTTTTCCGTGGGGACGGGGCGCGGCTGGTCCGGGCACTGACCGGCTTCATGCTGGATCTCCACACCCGGGAGCACGGCTACGAGGAGATTCTGCCGCCGTTTCTGGCCAACAAGGAGAGTCTGTTCGGCACCGGCCAGTTGCCCAAGTTCGAGGAGGATCTGTTCTGTTTGCGGGACGATCCCTTTTACCTGATTCCCACCGCGGAAGTGCCGTTGACCAATCTGGTGCGGGGACAGATCGTGGACGAGGCCCGTCTTCCCCTGAAGTGGACCGCCTGGACCGCCTGTTTTCGTCGCGAGGCCGGGGCGGCGGGCCGGGACACCCGGGGTTTGATCCGCCAGCATCAATTCGACAAGGTGGAGCTGGTCTGGATCACCCGTCCCGAGGAGAGCATGGCCGCTTTGGAGAGTCTCACCCGGCATGCCGAGGAGGTCTTGAAACGTCTGGAGCTGCCCTATCGGACCGTGGCCTTGTGTACCGGGGACCTGGGATTCGCTTCTGCCAAGACCTATGATCTGGAGGTGTGGCTGCCGGGTCAGGGACGTTTCCGGGAGATCTCGTCCTGTTCCAACACCCTGGATTTCCAGGCGCGGCGCATGAAGACCCGTTTGCGGCGCACAGCCACCAAGGCGGTGGAGCCGGTACACACCTTGAACGGTTCCGGGGTCGCCGTGGGACGGACCCTGGTGGCGCTGCTGGAGAATTTCCGTCAGCCCGACGGGAGCGTGGCCATTCCCGACGCCTTGCGTCCCTACATGGGCGGTCAGGCGCTGATCAAACTGCCCGCGTCGGTTTGATTGGGCCAGTCTTTATGGAAGGGTGGCAGAGCGGTTGAATGCAACGGTCTTGAAAACCGTCGATGGGCAACCATCCGTGGGTTCAAATCCCACCCCCTCCGCCAGTGCCGTTTTATGGGTTTGATAAATTTTCAAATACACGTAACAGAAGGAGAAAAACTTCAAAACTGTTACCCCTTACTGTTACCCCTCCACAACGAACCCAAGCCTGAACAAAGCCCCTTCGTGCGTCGCCCAGGAGGGGCAGGAACGCTGAATCCAGCAGACGCAAAGATTTCCTCGCCAGAGGCCTTGCGCTGAAATGACCTCGGTATTTTCTGCGGAAAGATGGCAGAGTGGTTTAATGCAACGGTCTTGAAAACCGTCGAGCCGCAAGGCTCCGTGGGTTCGACTCCCACTCTTTCCGCCAATCGTCCAGTTGCCGGTTCCTTTTTGAGCACAGATCGCCGGATATGATCAAACCAGGCAAGCGAGACATAAAGCACCTCATGCTGATTACTGGCCCAGAGTTGGCCAGTCTGCAGGCGTTGACCGTCCACAGGGCTGAATCTTTTGGGTTGGATGCCCGCATCGACCAGTATCGGGGCAAACGTCCACTCTGCGTTGGCAGAAGACGCCGAAAACATCTCCGAAAAGGTCTCTTTGATGGAATGCTGCAGATTCTCGATGGAATTGGTGAGCAGGCCAACCGCATTCTCGATGGGCGGAACGATGATATCCATCACCGCCTGTACGGTATCGGAAGCGGCCAGTTCTTCGTTGAACTGGATCAGTCTGGCTATCGTGGTGTTGAACTTGTCGGCAATCGATTGCAGAGTCTCTCCGATCTGGGCTGAATAGGATTCCGGTTTTACGTTGCCTTGAGGGTCGTAGTTGACAACCTGGCCGTCACTCTGTACCAACGTCTGACTTCCATCGTTCAGCGTGACGTACAACGTACCATTTGAACCTAGAGTTATTAATTCATCTTGCGATGAATTGAAAATCTGCCATCCATCTGCCAATTTTTGATAGTACCCGCCACTGCTCTCCATAAGGTTGGCGGATTCAGCCAAAGCATTCTCGGTGGAAGCGACCGACATGAGACCCAGCGAAAGAACCACCGCCCCCACCACGGGATTGACTGGTACAAGGGCCAACCCGCCAACGATCACGGCTGCTGGCAGCAAATTCATAAGGAACTGCTCCCCGGCTCCGTCATAATCCCCGCCCGAAGGCTGTCTGCCGCCATTAAAGACAGGATATGTCCATCACCCTGGGCGCGGTCAAATCGAGATGGTGTGAATATGACAAAAAAATTACTGCTCCTGGCTCTGCTGCCGACAATGATCCTTTTGGATGGGGGGCCACCCCTTTTGGCCGCACCACCACCGGACCATCCCACGGTCGATCAGGCTGCCCGCATTCTGGACATCCCTGCTCAATCGCCTGCGCATCATGGCAAGCTGCTGGAAATCTTCGACAGCAACAATTACAGTTACATGCGCGTTTCCCACCCTCAAGAGCAGGAACGTTGGCTGGCCGCTCCGCGCACGTCCTTGGCGGTCGGAACCCTGGTCCGCTATGGAGACGGGAAACGCATGGAAAATTTCTACAGCAAGGTCTGGCAACGGACGTTCCCGGTGATCTATTTTGTCGGCGAGGTGGTGATCGATTCCAACCCATGAGGGCGTCTGGGAGAGGATGGGTAACGCTCATGACAGCAAAGGCAAGACTGAAACAAATCGCCGAAGAGATCGGTGCCTTATTTGACGAGAACACCGCCTTTTTTGACCGGAAGACCGGGGATGTGGTGGTCGTTCTTGATGATATGAGGCGGGCAGCGGAAGAGGGTTGTTCTGAAGGAGATGTTCAGGAATGGCAACGAGATCTGCTTGAAAGCACCATAGCAATCGGCAATGACCAGGACGGTCGTTATCTGCCCCTTCCCAACAAGTATGATTTTCACGAATATGAGGTCATGGAGCGATTTTGCCAGTCCCGTGACGATGATGAACAAGCCGATGGCTTGTTTGATGCCATTCGAGGTCGGGGAGCCTTTCGGAGGTTCAAGGACAAAATCCACCAGTTTGGCATCCAGCAGGAGTGGTATCGATTTCGGGACGAGGCATTGATGGAACTTGCCGCCGATTGGGCGGAGGAACATGGAATTGAGGTGGATAGGGAGTAAGTGGAAGATGATGACCGGCATGAGGCATATGTCTGAGAATGTATTGGCGCCCGGCATTTCTCCGGCCACCAGGACGCTCACTGAATATCTCCGATCCATTATTCAGTCGATCCGGCTCATGCAGCCTGGAGTGGAGGGAGAGTCTTTGGTCCAGTGCCGCCGTCGTCCAAACAGGCAACCATGCAAAACCCTGCTTGCGGTTTGTGTGCAGGAGGTGCCATCCCAAATTCACTGGCGTTGTCCCTCATGTGGGGCAACAAGAGAAACACCGCCCTGTTGTGGGGCGGTGGTGTGAGGACGGGGTTGTACAAGGGAGTTGTTGCTCACCCAGCGGGCACTGGGTTTCGACTATTCTTCTTTATTGTTAGTGAAAGTCAACATAACTTGTTGATGCCATTTGACTCACAACAGTCCGATCTGTAGATGTTTATAAACAGCTTTACGAGTTGCGCAAGCGGTAATGTGTTTGAATTGTTGTCCGCGAGCATCTGTTATCTTGCGCTCAAGAATAGTCGCTACCCAGTGCCCGATTAAATGGGGTGGTGCCTATGGCCGCGCTCTCTGCGAAATCCCACAGCCCGTCAGACTGATCCGCCCTGCTGCCCGATATCAAAGAACGAGATGGTTTGATGCATCATGTCGGCTTGCGCACTCAACTCCTCTGCTGTTGCCGCCATCTCTTCCGATGTGGCGGCATTGTTCTGAATCACCTGATCAAACAACTGAATCGTTTCATTGATCTGGGCGATCCCCTGGTTCTGCTCCTGACTGCCAGCCGCGATCTCCTGGATGAGTTCCGCGGTTTTCTGAATATCCGGCACCAGTTTCTGAATGATCCCCATGGCCCTTTCGGCCACATGCACACTGGAGACAGAAAGATGACCGATCTCTCCGGCAGCGGCCTGACTTCTTTCCGCCAGTTTGCGCACTTCCGCAGCCACCACGGCAAAACCTTTGCCCTGTTCTCCGGCCCGGGCGGCTTCGATGGCGGCATTGAGCGCCAGCAGATTGGTCTGCCGGGCGATCTCCTCGATGATGCCGATCTTGCCAGCGATATCCTTCAGGGCTTGTACGGCGGCGGCAACCGCAATCCCTCCCTGCTCCGCATCCCGGGCGGCGCTTTGGGAAATGTTTCTGGTCATGTTGGCGTTATCGGTATTCTGTTGGATCCTCAGGGACATCTCTTTGTTGAAATCAGAGATCTTCTCGAACGATTCCGCCTGTTCGATCGCTCCCTGGGACAGCCCCTGGGCGGAATTGGAAATCTCATTGCTGCCCGTGGCCACCTGCGCCGCCGCACTGGCGACGCTTTCGATGACCTCGCGCAATTTGTGCACCATCCGCACGAAACCGGCTTGCATCCGGCCCAGTTCATCCTGGCGTTGCAGGGTGCATTGCACGGTCAGATCCCCCTTGGCAAGCCGTTCCATCATGTTGGTGAGGGCAATGATCGGATTGGTGATCTGACCGACCAGACGCAGGATTACAAGAAATGAAATCACCAGCACAATCAATGCGGTGACCACAATGGCGGTCATGATTCCGGTCAGGGAACGCTCCCCTTCCAACAGTGCGGAAAAGGGCTTCAGATGGGCCATGCTCCAACCGAAAGTGGGCATCGGTTCGTAAACCATGAAATACCTTTCCCCAGCCAACTGCAGGTATCCCGTACCGGATTCGCCTTTCTTCATCTTTTCCACCAAGGCCAGAAAGGTGGTCTCCCGGGAAAACTCTGTCACAACGGGCAGATAATCCGCCAGTTTCTGGGGCGTCTCCGGGTCAACGCCCGACGGCAAATCCAGATTGCTCTTTTTCTGATTGTCGGCCACCACCAGACCTGACGGATCCAGAATGAAAAATCTCCCCTTCCTGCTCTGGCCGGAGGGGTCCGCAGCCGATTTGCCGGTCAAAACATCCTGGAACATGGCAAGAGGAATTTCATAATGATAAAATGCCGGCTTGCTGCCATCCTCCAGAATGATCGGGGCGGTATAGGAGAAGACCCACTTTTTGGCATCGGGAGACATGTAGGGATACTGCACATGGACCTCTCCGGGGTTCAACTGAAAGGTCGGCGCAAAAAATGGCGACTTGTTCTCCGCGCTGGAAAAATCATCATCCGCCGCCACCTCGCCATTGGATATGCGGCTGTGTTCCTGGCCTGTGCTGTCAGTCAGGCAGGTTTGGTCTTTCGGTAAACGC
>JADGAB010000111.1 GCA_015232245.1 Magnetococcales bacterium
ACAAAAGCTTCCCCATGGTGGCGCCCTCCTATTCGGACAAGCGCCGCGCCCTGGCCATCGAGGCCGGTCTCGGGGACAAGTTGCGGGACTCCCGCCGCAAGATCGCCGCTGAATAAATCCGCCGCGAGTTACTGGCAAACAGGGAGTTTTCCCAGGGGGGGGATGCACGGATGCGCATCAGGGTTGGCGACTGTCAGTTGCCGATCTTTAACATGGGTTGCAGAAACCGACCGGTCCAGGAGCGTTCCTCAAGCGCGCACTGTTCCGGAGTGCCTTCCGTCACCACCTCCCCCCCCTGGCTGCCCCCCTCGGGACCCAGATCGATGATCCAGTCCGCGGTCTTGATCACATCCAGATTGTGTTCGATCACCACCACGGTGTTGCCCGCCTCCACCAGTTGACCCAACACCTCCAGCAGTTTGCGGATGTCGTCGAAATGCAGACCGGTGGTGGGTTCATCCAGGATGTACAGGGTCCGTCCCGTGGCCCGTTTGGCCAACTCCCGGGCGATCTTCACCCGTTGCGCTTCCCCCCCGGACAAAGTGGTCGCCGACTGCCCGAGCCGCACATACCCCAATCCCACGGATTTGAGAGTCTGCAACCGGGTGTTCAGGGCCGGAATGGCCTGAAACAGGCTGGCCGCCTCCTCCACGGTCAGATCGAGAATCTGGGCGATGTTTTTGCCCTGATAGTGAATCTCCAGGGTCTCCCGGTTGTAGCGACTGCCCCGGCAGACATCGCACTGGACAAAAATGTCCGGCAGAAAGTGCATCTCGATCTTGATCAACCCGTCCCCGGCGCACGCCTGACAACGCCCCCCCTTGACGTTGAAACTGAACCGACCCGCCTGATACCCCCGCTGACGGGCTTCGGGCACGCTGGCCATCAACTCCCGCAACGGGGTGAACAACCCGGTATAGGTGGCGGGATTGGAGCGTGGCGTGCGTCCGATGGGGGATTGATCGATGTGAATCACCTTGTCGAGGGATTCCAGTCCGGTGATCTCCTGGAAGGCGCCGCCAGGCAGATGGCCCTGATGCAGACGGGCCGTCAGCACCGGCAGCAGGGTATCCAGGATCAGGCTCGATTTGCCCGAACCCGAAACCCCGGTGATGCAGACGAACAATCCCAAGGGAATCACCGCCGAGACGTTTTTCAGATTGTTGGTGGTGACTCCGGTCAGGGTGATCCGCCGTTCGGGATCGGGCTTGCGCCGCCGCGCCGGCATGGGAATGGTGCGAAATCCTCCCAGATAGCGCCCGGTCAACGAAGCCGGATCGGCGATGATCTGCTCCGGGGAACCTTCGGAGACCACCCGTCCCCCGTGCTCCCCGGCCCCGGGGCCCATGTCCACCACATGATCGGCCCGCCGAATGGCCTCCTCGTCGTGTTCCACCATCACCACCGTATTGCCCAGATCCCGCAGCCGGAACAGGGAGTCCAGCAACCGCTGATTGTCCCGCTGATGCAGACCGATGCTGGGTTCATCCAGGATGTACAACACTCCGGTAAGCCCGGAGCCGATCTGATTGGCCAGCCGGATCCTCTGCCCCTCCCCGCCCGACAAGGTGGCGGCGGAACGGTCCAGGGTAAGATAGTCCAACCCAACGGCGCGCAGGAACTCCAGACGTTCGAGAATCTCCTTGAGAATCCGGTCGGCGATGGCGTGTTCCATGGGGGTCAGGGGCAGGGCCGTCAGCCGGCCGACCGCCCGATCCAGGGGCAACGCGGAGATTTCGGCGATGTTGGCCCCATCGATGCGGATGTGCAGCGCCTCCTTGCGCAACCGCCTGCCCTGGCACAAGGGACAGGGAGAGGAGGAACGGTAGGGCTGCAACTCCTCCCGCACATCGTCGGATTCGGTTTCCAGATAACGGCGTGCCAGATTTTTCAGAATCCCCTCCCAGGGCCGGGAGGTGGTGAAGGAGCCACGAGGGCCACGGAAACGGAACAGGATCTTCTCATGGCCGGAACCGTTGAGCAGAATCTCCCGGATCCCCTCCGGAAGCTCCTTCCAGGGAAGATGAACATCAAAGCCGTAATGGACGCTCAAGGTCTGCAGGGAGTCCCGGGCGAGGTTGGCCGTGGGTTTGTTCCAGGGCGCCACCGCCCCCCCATGAATAGAGCAATCCGGATCCGGAATCACCAACTCCGGATCGAAGAACTCCTTGCTTCCCAGTCCGTCGCACTCCGGACAGGCCCCGTGGGGACTGTTGAAGGAGAACATGCGGGGTTCGATCTCCGGATAGGAGATGCCGCAATCCGGACAGGCATGGCGCTCGCTGAAGATCATCTCCCGGGGGGGCTCCTCCAGCACCGTCACCTTGGCCAGTCCATTGCCCTGATTCTTGAGCCCCAGCGAGTCGGCCACCCCCAGCGCCGTGGCCAGCGAGTCGGCCAGCCGGGTCTGCAGCCCCGGCTTGATGACAATCCGGTCCACCAGCACATCGATGGTATGTTTCACCTGCTTGTTGAGGGTTGGCAACTGGTCCAGGTCATGGGTCTGTCCATCGATCACCACCCGGGTGAAACCCAGCCGGGCCATGGCGGCCAGCTCTTTTTTGTACTCCCCCTTCCGGTCCCGGATCACCGGCGCCAGAAGCAGCAGACGACTCTTTTCCGGCAACGCCATCAGGATATCCACCATCTGACTGACGCTCTGGCTCTGGATCGGCTGTCCACAGCCGTGACAATGCGCCCTGCCGACGCGGGCAAACAGCAGCCGCAGATAGTCATGGATCTCCGTCACCGTGCCCACCGTGGAACGGGGATTCTTGCTGGTCCCCTTCTGCTCGATGGAGATGGAGGGGGAGAGACCTTCGATGGCATCGACATCGGGTTTACCTTGCAGGCTTAAGAACTGCCGGGCATAGGCGGAGAGGGACTCCACGTAACGGCGCTGACCTTCCGCCGACAGGGTATCGAAGGCCAGAGACGATTTGCCGGAACCGGATACCCCGGTGATGACTGTCAATTGACGTCTGGGCAGGGCGAGGGTGATGTTTTTTAAATTGTGTTCCCGGGCGCCCCGGATGATGATGTGGGATTCGGACATGATGATCAAACCTTGCAAATGAACAATGGAGCTTCCCCCCATGGAACATAGCATGCCCCATTACATGGCGGAACTGGTTTTGGCAGGACGAAACGTTTTGATGGTGGGTGGTGGGCGGGTGGCGCGCCGCAAGATCGAGGGGTTGCTGGTCTGCGGGGCCAAAGTGACCGTGGTCGCCCCGACCCTGGATGCGGTGGTGGCCCAATGGGTGGCCCGTGGCCAGGTGGCGTACCGGCGAGAGAGCTTTGCCGAAGGGATGCTGGAGGAGTCCCCGCGTCCATTATTGATATTCGCCGCCACGGATCAGGCGGGGTTGAACCGGGAGATCGCCAGATTGAGCGGAATTCACGGCATCTTGTGCAATTCGGCGGATGATCCGGGATCCAGCGGTTTTCTGGTGCCCGCGGTGGTGCGGCGTGGCGAGGTGGCGGTGGCGGTGGGCAGCGGCGGTCGGAGTCCGGCCTTGTCCCGGGTGCTCAAAGAGCACATCGACGCCTGGCTGGAGCCCGGCTGGGGAGAACTGGCCCAGGTGTTTGGCGACTGGCGACCCCGGGTCGCGGAGCGGATTCCGGACAGCCAGACCCGTCAATCCTTCTGGCGCTCCACCGCCCTGGCCGCCGCCGACCCCCAAAACAGCGCCCTGACCGGGGATACCCGGGGCTGGCTGCAAGACCGGCTGGAAAAACAGACTCAAAACAACCAGGAGTGAGCCTGAAGGGTGCGTCAAGCTTTACAATTGGCGCTCAGGCCAAAACCTGTTCTCGCCTGTGGCGGATGAACTC
Organism: Magnetococcales bacterium; assembly: GCA_015232245.1. Classification (GTDB taxonomy): domain Bacteria; phylum Pseudomonadota; class Magnetococcia; order Magnetococcales; family Magnetaquicoccaceae; genus Magnetaquiglobus. The sequence continues at coordinate 3,838 of JADGAB010000111.1, forward strand.
AGACGGAAAATCATGGCAGAAATCCAGCTCAACCGTTGGATGCTCGCCTTGCTTGTGGCCGCCACCGTGCTGCCGGCCTTGAAAGCGTTGCCTGAATAGCCCCATGACTCCTGACCAGCCAGCCCGCCCGCCATTGCGCGGTCTATTTGCCGAACCAGGAGCGCAGCCAGAACTGCACGCCACGGGTGGTGGCATCCATGAACATGTGGACCGGAGCCAGGGCATCTTCCCAGAGTCTCAAGGAGCGTTGATAGATCTCCCGTTTCTTTGACAGCAACCCCTGTTCCTGGGCAGAAAGCCCGGCACCCGGCAATACGGGAGCCACAATCAGATTCACCCGTTCCTTTTCCGGGGTCTCCACCGACGTCAAGGCCCCAAAGAGCGGGCAGGGCCGCTCATCCCCGGTGCGCATGCACCGGCCATCCCCGGACGGGGAACGACAGGGAATGGTCACCAGTTGCACAGGAGACTGGAACTGTTCACTCTTTTCCACAATGCCGAATTCCGCAGTAAAAGGACAACTCTCCCGTACTTCCCGCATGCTGCGAATCGGGATATGGGTTTCCCTCAACACCTCCTCTTTGTCGTCCTCCGCATTCCCGGGATGCAATCCCATGACGCGCAACAAACGTTCCGACACCGTTGCCCGCAAAACAGGACGCTTGCGTCCCAGATCATCCGTGGAATAATCAAAAAGCTCTTTGTCGAGCATGGTCACGTTCTCTATCCTATTTATTTTCTTTAACAATAACATTTCTGGATGGATCCGAACCCATGTAAACCACCAGAATGCGCACCGGTTCCTGACCCTGATTGGTGCCGCGATGCCAGTGATTCATGGCCTCCATCATGGCTGTGCCGGCCCGGAAGGTGCGCGTCCCTTGCTCCCCGTAATCCACGGTCACCTCACCGGAGAGAATGTAGGCATACATGGGAACGCCATGTTTGTGCCAGGCCGTGGTCTCCCCGGGGGTGATGGTGACGATGGTGGAGAGCACCTGCAGGGAAGAACCATCCGCCCATTGCAGCGGCTCGTCCAGCACGGTTCGGGAACTCTCCAGCAGAGGCTGGACTTTCTGATAAGCAGACTGGGCATGCGCCGCACACCCCCACCCTCCCCAGAAAGACGCCACCAACAAAGCGACGTACCGGATCTTCATGCCCTTGTCTCCTGATGGCGCTCAAAGATTGATCGCGAGGATTATAACTGCAGCAGAGGAAAGAGGAAACCCATCCTCGAAAACAGATCCGTCACCCCCACCTCATGCCGGCTGTCCGGAAAGGGTTGGTCATGCGCTCACCATGCCAGTAAGCACCGTAGAGACTCTGCTGCCACGCCACGAAGGCCGCCAGGCTCCCGGCCACCCGAAAACAAGAGATCTGCCATCCCGGCGGGTTGAACGGATCGGCATAACAGCACCACAAAAGACAGACCTCGCCGGTGGCCAGATCGATGGCGAACAGCTCATCCAGGCTCCGGCCCGGAGCCGGACTCACGCCATTGGCGGAAAACGGCACAAATCCCAAACCCAGTTCGATCACCAGTTCCTGGTCGGAGAGGATCCGCCGATAATATTGACCCGACTCCTCCAGCGACAACAGGCGATGCCGTTCATACTTGTTCCATCCGGACACGGACTTGAACACCGGTTTGTCCGCTCCCCGCTGCCCGTTGGCCAGGGTCAGCAGTTCGAAATACTGGGCCAGGGAACTCTCCCGGTATTCCAGATAGGGATGGCCGGGAGGGATCTGCCGGAGACCCGGCTGAAACACCTCGTCACACCCGTAACGTTGCAGGATCTCCAGAAAATCGTTCCACGCCTCTGTCAGAGACATCACCCCTCCCCTGATATCTACAGCCGCAAATCCGAGGCGTGGGCCGGAAAGATGTATTTCAGATCATACAGGAGATGACCCGGCTTGCCGAAACGGCGAATGGCCTCCACCCCCATCTCCAGGAACTGACGGTGGGCCACCGCCAGAATGATCCCGTCATAGGCGGCCTCCTCGGGCTGGGCCACCGGGGTGATGCCGTACTCCTGTCGGGCATCCTCCGCCTCCACCCAGGGATCGAACACATCCACGCTGCAATGGTAGTCGCGCAGTTCGGCGACGATATCCACCACCCGGGTGTTGCGCAGGTCCGGGCAGTTCTCCTTGAAAGCCAGTCCCATCACCAGAATCCGCGCCCCGTCCACCAGCACCCGACGCCGGGTCATGGCCTTGACCAGCTGGGCCACCACATACACCCCCATGCCGTCGTTGAGACGCCGCCCCGCCAGAATGATCTCCGGGTGATATCCCAGGCTCTGCGCCTTGTGGGTCAGGTAATAGGGATCCACCCCGATGCAGTGCCCCCCCACCAGCCCGGGACGAAACGGCAGAAAGTTCCATTTGCTCCCGGCGGCCAGGAGAACGGCCTCGGTGTCGATCTCCATCTTGTTGAAGATGATCGCCAATTCGTTGATCAGGGCGATGTTGAGATCCCGCTGGGTATTCTCGATCACCTTGGCGGCCTCGGCCACCTTGATGCAGGGGGCCTTGTGGGTGCCGGCGGTGATGATCTCGTTGTACAGGGCATCCACCAGATCCCCGATCTCGGGGGTGGAGCCGGAAGTCACCTTGCGAATCGTGGTCACCCGGTGCTCCTTGTCCCCGGGATTGATCCGTTCCGGGGAATAGCCGACAAAAAAATCCCGATTGAACTTCAAGCCGGAATGCTTCTCCAGGATGGGCACGCAATCCTCCTCGGTGCAACCCGGATAGACCGTGGATTCGTAGATGACCAGATCCCCAGGTTTGAGCACCTTGCCCACGGTTTGGCTCGCCTTGATCAGGGGGGTCAGATCCGGGCGTTTGTGGGTGTCGATGGGGGTGGGCACGGTGACAATGAAACAGTTGCAGGCGCGCAACGCCTCCACATCCGTGGTGAACTCCAACCGGGTGGCCGCCAGCAGAGTCTCCCGTTCCGTCTCCAGGGTCTGATCGTGACCGGCCTTCAGGGCGTCGATGCGCTCCTGGTTGATGTCAAAACCCAGCACCGAACGCCGGGCTCCGAACTCGACGGCCAGAGGCAGACCCACATAACCCAGGCCGATGATGGCCAGTTTGATCTCGGACAATGATTTCATGAGCGCTCCATCTTCCTTGGGCTCGACCGTTCAAGGGTTGGAAAACTTCTGCAATACCAGGGAGAAGAACAACTCCGCCTCGGCCTGGGAGCCGTCCCCGTCGTGATGGACCCCGGGATGGACGCGCAAACCGTACCAGGCTCTTTTTCGGTGGTAGACGTCGAGAAGTTTATAGGCGTGACGGGAAAATTCGTTCACCGGATCGTAGAGGTTCTGAATCAGAAACAGAGGCGGCAGTTTCTCCCGGGCATCGGCCAGTCGGAAAAGATCCGGCAACGCCTCCGGGTCTTCCCCCTGCAGATATCCATAGGGATTGCCACGACTGGCCGGATCATAGTCGAGAATCTTGGCCTTGAGATCCACCTGGGGGGCCATGGCGTAGATGCCCCGACACCCCAGAGTGATGCCGTGATAGAGCGCGCCGAATCCCCCCATGGAGCTGCCCATGCAAAAGAGGGGTTGGGCCGGGTCCGTGTGTTCCTGCCGGATCAGGGCCTGCACCATGTCGGCGACAAACCCCTCTCCCTTCTCTCCCCAGAACCAGCTGCCCTGCCGCTTCCAGCCAAAGGTGTCCCAGGGGGCCAGCAGATCGAACTCCTCGAAAGGACGCAACGGTCCCGTATGAAACCAGGAGTTGAAACCATGAAAGAAAATCACCAACCCCTTCGAGGCCCGCTGACCCGGAATCCGGGTATAGCGCATCAACCGGTTGCCGTGATGAAAGACCAGGGGATAGATCTTGTCGATGTTGGAGGCGCTGTGCAGGGAAAAGGCTTCCGCCTCCCGGGTGCGACGCGCCTCCTTGAGACTGGCGCGCTCCTCGGGAAGCTGGTCCATGAAATAATTCCGGGTGTCGCAACGGGCCAAAGGAACGGTCTCGGAGTGCTTTTGCAAGGCGTGCATCGCCGAAATCCGCAGAGCCTCCCGCCACCCCGTCTGCCGGGCCCGGCCCGAAAGCTTGCGCCAGATCTCCACCCCTTGCCGCCAGTTCATGACTTGTAGCCCGCCACGTTGCCGATGCACAACAGATCCATGTCCGCCTTCAGGAAGGTCCGGACCGCCTCATCCGGGGATTCGACAATCGGTTCCCCCTGATCGTTGAAACTGGTGTTCAGCAACACCGGCACGCCGGTCAGCTCTCCGAAACGCCGGATCAGGGCGGCATAGGGGCGACTGTCCGAGGAGCGCAACACCTGCAACCGGGCGGTGCCATCCACATGCACCACCGCCGGACAGAGTTCCTTGGCCTTCTCCCGGGCCGGGGTGGTGAAGGTCATGAAATCCAGATCCGCCACGCCGGCGGGAAAATCGAAATAGTCCGCCGCGTGTTCCGCCAGGGCCACCGGCGCAAAGGGACGGAACCACTCCCGATGCTTGACCCGGGCGTTGATGATATCCTTCATCTCCGCCTTGCGGGGGTCCCCCAGAATGCTCCGGTTGCCCAAGGCCCGGGCTCCCATCTCCGAACGCCCCTGAAACCAGCCGATGATCCCGCCGGCGGCCAGGGTTTTTGCGCCGGTCTCCACCGCGTCTCCATCCCGCACCACCCGCAAACCGGCCCGACGCATGGCCGCCTCCGCCTGCCGGTCGGTGAAGGATTGACCGTGAAACACCGAATCCAGTTGAAAAAAACGGGGTTCTTTGAGCACCTGATGCACATGATACAGGGCGGCTCCCAAACCGATGCCCCTGTCCGAGGCCATGGGCAGGGGATAGATCCGCCGATAATTCTCCGCCAGAAGCCTGCCGTTGAGAGAGGAGTTCATCACCACCCCGCCCCCCAACACCAGGTCCGCCTCACCGGTGCGCTCCCGGGCAATGGCGCACAGCCGGACCGCCACGCTCTCCAGGGTTTTCTGGATGCTGGCCGCCAGATTCATATGTTCCCGGGTGAGGGGTTCCGGATCGATGCGCCGGGAGAGATGCTCATCCAGAAAATCATTGTTCATGAGCAGGGAGTTCAGATACCCCCCCTCCACCGCCAACCGGGAGACCTGAGTGCGCAACTGCGCTCCGAGCCGCAGATTGCCGCCGGGGAGGATCTCGATCTGTTCCATGTAGCGCTCATACAGGGTGGGCTGACCGTAAGGGGCCAGACCCTGGGTTTTGCCTTCCGACCCGTATCCCCCCAAACCCAGATGATAGGTGGCGCGGGTGTATTCCAGACCGATGCTGTCCTGATCGCTGAGCCGTTCCAGCACATCGATGGCGTTGCCCCGGCCATGGGCCAGCACTCCGCTGGCCCCGTCCCCGAAACCATCCAGTGTGACGATGCTCGCCGACTCCAGACCCGAAGAGAAAAACGCCCCGGCTGCGTGACACAGATGATGATCCACCTCGTGATAGCTTTTCCGGTGGCCGAGTTGCTCTTTCAACCACGCTTTGCAGGGAAAGGGGTCGGCATGTCCGAAAACCACCACGTCGATATGTCTGGGAGCGATCCCCAGGGCATCGCAACAGATGCGGATGGGGGCCAGCAGATCGTCATCCTTCTGGATGAGATGATGTTTGCGTCGGGAGAGCCGTTCCGCCTCGAACATGGCCACGCGGCGACCTTTGAGATCCACGATGGCGCAGTTGTAATCATGCATGAAACCGCCGATGCCCAGGACAAACATAAGATTCCAGCCCGTTCTAAAGTTGAGCGCTTCCGTTCCGGAACGCGCTGTTTTACAAATAGGGGTCCAGGGGGATTATCCCCCTCCCTGGTGGGGTCCAGGGGCGAAGCCCTTGGTGGGGTCCAGGGGCGAAGCCCTTGGTGGGGTCCAGGGGCGAAGC